>NZ_BAAKJE010000214.1:0-29121 GCF_059704565.1 Massilia sp. NBRC 108631 | reverse complement strand
TTGATCGAGCCCATGGTGTCCACCACTTGCGACACCACCACGCCGCCCTTGATGGCCACTTCCGAGGCCGACTGCGCCAGCAAATTGGCCTGGCGAGAATTTTCCGCGTTCTGCTTGACGGTGCCGGTGAGTTCCTCCATTGACGACGCGGTTTCCTCCAGCGAACCGGCTTGCTGGCCGGTGCGGTCCGACAAGTCCATATTGCCGGCGGCGATCTGGCCGGAGGCGCTGGAGATGGTGTCGGTGCTGCCGCGCACCTCTGCCACGATGGCCGCCAGGTTGGTCTTCATCTTGTCCAGTGCCGTCAGCAGCAAGCCAATCTCGCTGGTGCTGCGCTGTTCCACCTGCCCGGTCAGGTCGCCGTCGGCCACCTGGATAGCGATATCCATGGCTTGCTGCAGCGGTGCCGAAATGGCTTTCACCAGCAGCATGCCGACAAACGCCGACAACGCCACGCCCGCCACCAGCACCACGATGGTGGTGGTGCGCGCGCTGTCCAGGCCCGCCTGCACCGCCACGTCGTTGACCTTGCCGCGCTGGTCGCTGTACTCGGCCAGCGCTTTCAGCGCCAGGTCGCCGACACGGTAAGACGGGTTGATCTTCTTGATCAGCACCATCTCCGCGTCATCCCACTTGTCGGCCCGGATCGCCGTGGCGGCTGCCCTGATGTGCTCCAGCCCCAGGCCCGCGCTTTTCTCGTACCAGTCCTGCGCCAGCTTTTTCTCTTCCTCGGACTTGATGCTGCCCAGGTAGTGCTCCCAGCGCCTGGCCACGCGCGCCGAGGCATCGTCGATGATGCCCCAGTGGACGGTGAGCGCATGGTCGTGCAGCTTGGACCATTCGAATGCGGTGTTGTGCTGCAGCGCCTGCAGGATCTGGCTGCGGCTGGTTTCCATATCCAGCCGTATGGCGTTGCGCTCGTTGGCGTTGGCCTGATCGCTCAGGGTGACGTCCTTGAGCAGGTTGACCGAGCGATTGGCGCTGTAGATACCCATCGCGCCGATCGCCATGATCAGTGAAATCAGAATGGCCAGCGCGATTACGACCAGGTTCTTGATCTTCATATTAGCCAACATGTGATACTCCTTGCTTAGTCTTGGATTTTTAATGCCGTATTGCCGAAGAAGCGGTGCAAGCCGCTCCTCAGTTCTTCCACTTCGTCGAACTCGATGTAGGTCACGTCGCACAGGTCGTCCAGCTCGCGCAGCAAGGTGGTCTTGATCGGCGCGCCCTTCCACACCAGGAACAGCACCGGCGTGCGGCGGCCCTGGAAGATGTGGTAGGCCAGCTCGAAGGCGCTGCTTTCGCTCATGCCGACGCGGATGTTGATCATCACATCCGCCTGCTGCAGCATCTGCAGCCGGTGGCGGCGGAAGTTCTTCGGCGTAAACGGCAGCTGCTGCTTGCGTTCGAACGAGATGCGGAAGGTATCCGCGCTCTCGGCCTCGGTGCCGGTCAGGTACTGGAACGGATGCGGCAGGCCGTTGGCGCTGTCGATCAGTTCCAGGATGTCGGCGACCATGCGCTGTTGCCGCTGGTCCGATTCCGTGAACGGCTGGCGGATGAACAGCCGCAGCGGCGGCACGCCCACGCTGCGCTCGCGCGCGCTGCCGCGCCGCTCGGGCAGGTCGGCGGCAGCAGCGGCCAGGTCGGCGGCGCCCGGTTCGCGGCGCGCCCGCGCCGCCGAACTGGCCACGGCGATGGCGTCGCGCGCGGCCTGCGCGACATGCTCTTCCAGGTGCGCCCTGGCAGCCTGCCGGTGCAAGGCCTGCAGCGAGTGCAGCGTGTTGTCGTCCGCGTGCCGCATGGCGTCCAGCGACGCCTCGGCGGCGGCAATGGTGGTGAAGTAGGCCGCACCGGATGCCAGCGTGGCCACGCGCAGTGCGCGCGAGGCGCCGATGGCGCTGCGTTTCTCGTCCACCGTCACCACCACCAGGCCGATTTCCTTGTTGGCCAGCATGGCCATGGCTTGCTCGTCCTGCAGTTCGCGCACCGGAATCTCGGCCGCGCCGATCACCAGCGCCGTCACGTGGCTGGCCAGCAGCTCAAAACCCAGCGCCGACAGGTCGCGCGCCAGCCCCACCGCGCGCGCCTGGTCGCCCTTGCGCACCCGCAGATAGGCCCGGCCGCCGCGCGGCAAGCGCACGCCGGCGCCCAGCAAGGCCTTGAAATACGCCTCGCCGAAGGTCGGGCCGCAACCCATCACCTCGCCGGTGGATTTCATCTCGGGGCCGAGGACGGTGTCCACGCCGAGGAATTTGGCGAACGGCAGCACGGCTTCCTTCACGCTGAAATACGGCGGCACGACTTCGGCCGTGACACCCTGCTGCGCCAGCGACTGGCCTGCCATGCAGCGCGCCGCCACCTTGGCCAGCGCCAGGCCGGTGGCCTTGGACACGAAGGGCACTGTGCGCGAAGCGCGCGGATTGACTTCCAGCACGAAGATCTGGTCGCGCACGCGGCCGTCCACCTTGTTGCGCTGGACCGCGAACTGCACGTTCATCAGCCCCACCACGTGCAGGCCGCGCGCCAGGCGCTCGCTCTGGCGCTTGATCTCGGCCACGGTGTCGTGCGCCAGCGAGTACGGCGGCAGCGAGCAGGCCGAGTCGCCGGAATGGATGCCGGCCTGCTCGATGTGCTCCATCACGCCGCCAATGATCACCTGGGCGCCGTCGGACACGCAGTCCACGTCCACTTCGATGGCGTCGTCCAGGAAGCGGTCCAGCAGCACGGGCGAGTCGTGCGACACTTTCACCGCTTCGCGCATGTAGCGTTCCAGGTCGGCGCGCTCGTGCACGATCTCCATCGCGCGGCCGCCCAGCACGTAGGAAGGACGCACCACCAGCGGATAGCCGATTTCCTCGGCCAGCATCACCGCGTCCTGCTCGGTGCGCGCGGTGCGGTTGGGCGGCTGGCGCAGGTCCAGCTGGTGCAGCAGCTGCTGGAAGCGCTCGCGGTCCTCGGCGGCGTCGATCATGTCCGGCGAGGTGCCGATGATGGGCACGCCGTTCGCTTCCAGGTCCAGCGCCAGCTTCAGCGGGGTCTGCCCGCCATACTGCACGATGACGCCCACCGGGCGCTCGATGGCGACGATCTCCAGCACGTCCTCCAGCGTCAGCGATTCGAAGTACAGGCGGTCGGAGGTGTCGTAGTCGGTGGACACGGTTTCCGGATTGCAGTTGACCATGATGGTCTCGTAGCCGTCCTCGCGCATGGCCAGCGCCGCGTGTACGCAGCAGTAATCGAACTCGATGCCCTGGCCGATGCGGTTGGGTCCGCCGCCCAGCACCATGATCTTGCGCGCATCGGTGGGCAGCGATTCGCATTCCTCGTCGTAGGTCGAGTACATATAGGCGGTGCGGGTGGCGAATTCGGCGGCGCAGGTGTCCACGCGCTTATACACCGGGCGTACGCCCAGCAGCTGGCGGTGGGTACGCACGGCCTGCTCGGCCACGCCCAGCAGTGCAGCCAGGCGGCGGTCGCCGAAGCCCTGCTGCTTGAGGCGGAACAGCACCGGCTTGTCCAGCCCCTCCAGGGTTTGCGTCTGCACCCACTGCTCCACTTCCACCAGGTCGTGGATCTGGGCCAGGAACCAGGGATCGATGCCGGACAGGCGGTGCACCTCTTCCTGCGTCATGCCCTGGGCAAAAGCTTCGCCCACATACCAGATGCGCTGCGGGCCGGGCGAGGACAGCTGCTCGGAAATGACGGCGGCGCCCGTGCTGGGGCGGCGCAGGCCGTCCAGGCCGATGTCCAGGCCGCGCAAGGCCTTCTGGAACGATTCCTGGAAGGTGCGGCCCATGGCCATCACCTCGCCGACGGATTTCATCTGCGTGGTCAGGCGCTCGTCGGCGCCGGGGAACTTCTCGAAGGCGAAACGCGGCACCTTGGTCACCACGTAGTCGATGGAGGGTTCGAAGGACGCCGGGGTGGCGCCGCCGGTGATGTCGTTCTGCAGTTCATCGAGAGTGAAACCGACAGCCAGCTTGGCCGCCACGCGCGCGATCGGAAAGCCGGTGGCTTTCGAGGCCAGCGCCGAGGAACGCGACACGCGCGGGTTCATTTCGATAACGATCATGCGGCCGTCGGCCGGGTTCAGGGCGAACTGCACATTCGAGCCGCCCGTGTCCACGCCGATCTTGCGCAGCACCGCCAGCGAGGCGTTGCGCATGATCTGGTATTCCTTGTCGGTGAGCGTCTGCGCCGGGGCCACCGTGATGGAGTCGCCGGTGTGCACGCCCATCGGGTCCAGGTTTTCGATGGAGCAGACGATGATGCAATTGTCCGCCCTGTCGCGCACCACCTCCATCTCGAATTCCTTCCAGCCAATCAGCGATTCCTCGATCAGCAGCTCGCAGGTGGGCGACAGCTCCAGCCCGCGCAGGCAGATCTCGTTGAACTGGGCCGCGTCGTGCGCGATGCCGCCGCCGCTGCCGCCCATGGTGAACGAGGGGCGGATGATGACCGGGAAGCCCAGTTCCTCCTGCGCGGCCCAGGCTTCGGCCATGTTGTGGGCGATGCCCGAGCGCGCCGATTCCAGGCCGATCTTGCTCATGCAGGCCTTGAACTTGGCGCGGTCCTCGGCCTTGTCGATGGCTTCCGGGGTAGCGCCGATCAGTTCCACGCCGAACTGTTCCAGCACGCCGTGGCGGTGCAGGTCGAGCGCACAGTTGAGCGCAGTCTGGCCGCCCATGGTGGGCAGCACGGCCTGCGGACGGTCTTGTTCGATGATGCGCGCCACCACTTCCCAGGTGATCGGTTCGATATAGGTAACGTCCGCCATATCGGGGTCGGTCATGATGGTGGCCGGGTTGCTGTTGACCAGGATGACCTTGTAGCCCTCCTCGCGCAGCGCCTTGCACGCCTGGGCGCCGGAATAGTCGAACTCGCAGGCCTGGCCGATGACGATGGGGCCGGCGCCGATAATGAGGATGCTGTCGATGTCGGTACGCTTAGGCATGCTGCTGGCCTCCCATCAGATTGACGAAACGGTCGAATAAGGGCGCCAGGTCGTGTGGACCGGGCGAGGCTTCCGGGTGTCCCTGGAAGCAGAATGCCGGCCGGTCGGTACGCATGAAGCCTTGCAGCGAGCCGTCGAACAGCGAGATATGGGTAATGCGGCAATTCTCGGGCAGGGACTCCGGGTCCACCGCGAAGCCATGGTTCTGGGATGTGATCATCACCTTGCCGGTGGCCAGGTCCTGCACCGGGTGGTTGGCGCCGTGGTGGCCGAACTTCATCTTCAGGGTGCGCGCGCCCGAGGCGAGCGCCATGATCTGATGCCCCAGGCAGATGCCGAAGGTGGGGATACCGCGCTCGATCAGCTCGCGCGCCGCCTCGATCGCGTAGCCGCAGGGCTGCGGGTCGCCGGGCCCGTTGGACAGGAAGATGCCGTCCGGGTTCAGCGCCAGCGCGGCCTGCGCGCCCGCCTCGGCCGGCAGCACGGTGACGCGGCAGCCGCGCTCGGACAGCATGCGCAGGATATTGGTCTTGACGCCATAGTCGTACGCCACCACATGGAAGCGCGGATTGTCCACCCGGCCGTAGCCTCTGCCCAGGCGCCACTCGGTCGCGTGCCATTCGTAGGCGCTGTCGGTGCTGACGGTGCGTGCCAGGTCCATGCCGGACAAGCCCGGGAAGGCGCGCGCCAGCGCCATGGCCTGGTCGGCCAGCCGGCCCTCCGCATGCCCGGTGACGATGGCGCCGTTCTGGGCGCCGCCCTCGCGCAGGATGCGGGTCAGCCTGCGCGTGTCGATGCCGGCGATGGCCACGATGTTCTGCACGCGCAGCCACTCGGACAGGCTTTGCGAGGAACGGAAGTTGGACGCCAGCAGCGGCAAATCCTTGATCACCAGGCCGGCGGCGTGGATGCGCGGCGATTCGCCATCCTCGCCGTTCACGCCGGTGTTGCCGATATGGGGATAGGTCAGGGTAACGATCTGGCGGCTATAGCTGGGGTCGCTCAGGATCTCCTGGTAACCCGTCATCGCGGTATTGAACACCACTTCGCCGCTGGTGTGACCTGCGGCGCCGATTGCAACGCCTTGAAATAAAGTTCCGTCGGCAAGCGCCAGAACCGCGTGTTCTACTTCGCCCAAGGCATGCTTGAGTGGATGTTTCATTGCCGTCTCCTCCATGACATCCATTTAACAATTCATTCGGTTTTCGCTTGCCCAAGTGGGAAGCCGGCTACCGCTGGATGTCACAATACGGGAAAAAGACGAGGGTAATTCTCTCCAATCCTCACGCCCAGGGGAATATCCCGGGCACCGTCCTGAACAAACTTATTTCCTTGATGCAATTACGCAACGTTCGTTGATCAAACTTTAATTTAATTTGTCCGCCTGATAAAAGACTGGCCCCGCTGACAATCTTGCCGATGCAGGCGTGGGCGCCAAATGAATAGTCGCGCGATATTCAATTCCCGTCTTGGACAATATTCCCAATTCAAAAAAATGAAAATGCGTCATGGTTGATTTTTCTCACATTCCCGTGCGCGCCGGCGGCACCACTGTGCGCCGCCAAGCACGGCCAACCCCGCCGTCAGCATGGTCCAGCTGCCAGGCTCCGGCACGGGCGCCACCGCGTTCAGGGCAGAGGCCACGGTATCCAGCCTGAACGATCCCTCTCCCTCGCCGGCGCCGCTAAGCAGTTCACCATAGAACAGGCGGCTCGCGTCCTCATGCAGGCCGTCGCCCGTCCGCAGGCGTCCGCTGAAGCGCTGTTCTCCCATCAGATCCGCTTCCAGGCTGGCGATGGCGTAGGTCGTATCGCCGGCTTCGCGGTCCATGCCCACCGCGAATTCCACACCGAACAGCGCCAGGGTATTGGGCGTGAGCACAAACGGCATGGTCTGGCTGCCGCTGCTGTAGGCCAGCGAATCGGCGGTAAAGGCCTGCACTCTGCTGCTGCCGCTGTCGGGCAAGACGGCGGTGATGGCGATGCCCGTCCCGTTTGCGCCATGCAGCGTGCCGTAATAACCGCTGTATTCCTCGTAATAGTCGCTGCGGTTGTAAATACCGATAAATGCCTGCACCCATGGGTCATAAGGAAAGGCGATCGCCGGCGCAATGCCGTCCGACGCATCCATATCGATTAATTCGATCTTGAATCCCGTAATGTCGGCACGGGCCGAGGACGCGAAAACATTCCCCATGGCCAGCGCGCAGAACAGCGCCGCCAATACTGAGTTTCTATTAAACATAATTCCTCCGGAAAATGATTGGCCCGCCCAGGCAAAATGCAAGACGGTGCTCATCCATTTAATAAGCGGAGGAATGAAAAATCCCGTCAATTAAATACGGTGTTTGATAATGCGCAAAGCATGGCGTGCGCCCTTGCCGGCGGAACGCGGCGCCAACAACGCCCAGCCCCGCGGCCAGCATGGTCCAGGTAACGGGTTCGGGAACCGGAAGGGCGTTGGCATAGACGTAGGTGCCCACGTTCAGGAAGCCCCCCTTCAGCGCCTGGCTGCCTGCGCGTACTTCGAAACGGACCGTATCGCTGCCGCTCTCGTCGCCGCTCAGATTGTCCGTATCGATACTCCCGCCCACGTTCCCCGTCCCATCGATGTACGCGCCCATGAACGCATCGGCGTAGCTGGCGTAGCCATACTCGCCGTCCGTGCTGATGGCCAGGCCGGCGCTGAATATCGCCGCCGTGTCAGGCGTCAGCTCGAACTCCAGAACAAACTGGTTGCTGTGCGCCGAGTTATAGAAGCCGCGCCCCACCAACGAAATCTCGCTGAGGAAGGTATCCGGCGCGGCGGAACTGAAAGCGCTGCCAAATGAATATTCGCGCTGCACCGAGCCATACTCCTCCACCTGGACGCTATCCGGTCCGGCGGGGCCAAAGGCACTGATGTAGGCGCCGACGGTAATGCCGTCCATGCGCAAGGCCGGCGCGATGCCGTCCGTGGGGTTCAAGTCGATCAGCTGTATGCCAAATCCTGTCACGCTGGCGCGTGCGGATACCGCATGCACGGGGCCAGGCAGCGCCATGCCCGCCGCCAGAAACAGTGCCCCTGTCCATTTCGATGTGCTCATCATGCCTCCTGAAAGGTAAATCCGGCGGACCGGCGTCCGGCCATTGATTAAAAGGCAAACCTGCCAATTACACCACTACCATTTCAATGGCGCGCGGCAAGAAGACGCCCCGGCGGCCGCCAGCTATAATGTCGGGCCTAGCACCCACTGCCCTGCAAGGCCACATGACACTGCTCACCATCATCGTCGCCACCGACGCCCAGCGCGGCATCGGCATCAACAACACGCTGCCGTGGAAACTGCCGGAAGACATGGCCCACTTCAAGCGCCTGACCACCGGCCACCCCGTCATCATGGGCCGCAAAACCTACCAGTCCATCGGCCGCCCGCTGCCCAACCGCCGCAACATCGTGGTCACCCGCAGCGCCGAATGGCGCGCCGACGGCGTCGAGACGGCGCAGTCGCTGCAACAGGCGCGCGCGCTGGTGCAGGACGCGGCCGAAGCCTTCATCATCGGCGGCGCCCAGATCTACGCCGAGGCGCTGGCCGCAGGCCTGGCGGACCAGGTCATCCAGACCGAAATCGGCCAGGCTTTCCAATGCGACGCCCATTTCCCGCCGCTGGGTGCAGAATGGGAGGAAATGGAGCGCCAGCAGTACACCGCCGCCAGCGGCCTGCGCTACGCATTCGTCACCTTGCGCCGCAGGCCGCGGTAGGCACTACCTGTTCATCAACAAGCAACAAAGGAACCATCAATGTCAGGACACGGTTTTCACGTCCACGGCCCGCACGACCACGCTGTGGAGCATGCCGCCCACAGCAACGACAAATTCTCCGGCAACATCGCCGTTACCACTGCCATCCTGGCCACGCTTGGCGCGCTGTTCGGCTACCAGGGCGGCGCCACGCAGAACGAAGCGGCCCTGTACAAGAATAACGCCGCCATCGACAAGACCCAGGCCGCCAACAGCTGGAATTACTACCAGGCCAAGTCCAACAAGCAGAACCTGGCCGAACTGGCCATGACCTTGCCCAATGTGAACCCGGAGCAGTTCAAGGCCGAGGTGGCGCGCTACCGCAGCGAGAAGGAAGTGATCAAGAAAGACGCCGAGAAGTGGGAAGCCTCTTCGGCGGAGTGGAACCAGAAGTCCGATGCCGCGCTGCACCAGCACCACCAGTGGGCGCTGGCCACCACGGCCGAACAGATCGCCATTTCGCTGGCGGCGATCACCCTTCTGACGCATCGCCGCTGGCTGCTGTACACTGCGTACGCGGTGGCCGGCGCCGGGATCGCGCTGGGGCTGTTCGCGGCCCTGCACATCGACCCGATCGGCGCGCTCCTGAGCGGCGGCGCGGCCGCCGGGCACCATTAAGCACCACCAGGCATCGATATGAAAGAGGATGCTGCCAACATCGTAATTTTTTTCCCCGTTGGCAGCATTTTCTGCGAGAATCCCGTTCTTATTTTTTTTCGCCCAGCCCGCTCCGGCCATAGATAGCCCGGGGCGGTTCTTCTTTTTGGAGACAAGTAATGAAATTTCGTTTCCCCATCGTCATCATTGACGAGGATTTTCGCTCTGAGAACACGTCCGGCCTGGGCATCCGCGCCCTGGCCGCCGCGATGGAAAAAGAAGGCATGGAAGTGCTGGGCGTAACCAGCTACGGCGACCTGTCCCAGTTCGCGCAACAGCAGTCGCGCGCCTCGGCCTTCGTGCTGTCCATCGACGACGAGGAGTTTGGCGGCGGTACGGTGGAAGAAACCGACCACGCCCTGAAGTCGCTGCGCGCCTTCGTCGAAGAGATCCGCTACAAGAACTCGGACATCCCGATCTACCTGTACGGCGAAACGCGCACCTCGCGCCATATCCCCAACGATATCCTGCGCGAGCTGCACGGCTTCATCCACATGTTCGAGGATACCCCGGAATTCGTGGCGCGCCACATCATCCGCGAAGCCAAGTCCTACCTGGACGGCCTTTCGCCGCCCTTCTTCCGCGCGCTGGTGCACTACGCCAACGACGGCTCCTATTCCTGGCACTGCCCCGGCCACTCCGGCGGCGTGGCCTTCCTGAAGTCGCCCATCGGCCAGATGTTCCACCAGTTCTTCGGCGAGAACATGCTGCGCGCCGACGTCTGCAACGCGGTGGAAGAACTGGGCCAGCTGCTGGACCACACCGGCCCGGTGGCCGCCTCCGAGCGCAACGCCGCCCGCATCTACAACGCCGACCACTGCTACTTCGTCACCAACGGCACCTCCACCTCGAACAAGATGGTGTGGCACTCGACGGTGGCGCCGGGCGACATCGTGGTGGTGGACCGCAACTGCCACAAGTCCATCCTGCACTCGATCATCATGTGCGGCGCGATTCCCGTATTCCTGATGCCGACCCGCAACCACCTCGGCATCATCGGCCCGATCCCGCTGGAAGAGTTCTCGATGGAGAGCATCCAGCGCAAGATCGACGCCAACCCGTTCGCACGCGACGCCAAGAACAAGAAGCCGCGCATCCTGACCATCACCCAGTCGACCTACGACGGCGTGGTGTACAACGTCGAGACCTTGCGCGAAATGCTGGACGGTAAAATCGACACCCTGCACTTCGACGAAGCGTGGCTGCCGCACGCCACCTTCCACGATTTCTACAAGAACATGCACGCCATCGGCAAGGACCGTCCGCGCGCCAAGGAATCGATGATCTTCTCCACCCAGTCCACGCACAAGCTGCTGGCGGGCCTGTCGCAGGCCTCGCAGGTGCTGGTGCGCGAATCGGAATCGGTCAAGCTGGACAAGGACGCCTTCAACGAGGCCTACCTGATGCATACGTCCACCTCGCCGCAGTACTCCATCATCGCCTCGTGCGACGTGGCCGCGGCCATGATGGAAGCGCCCGGCGGCACCGCGCTGGTGGAGGAATCGATCCTGGAAGCGCTGGACTTCCGCCGCGCGATGCGCAAGATCGACGAAGAATGGGGCAAAGACTGGTGGTTCAAGGTCTGGGGCCCGAACGAGTTCGCCGAAGAAGGCATCGGCTCGCAGGAAGACTGGATCTTCAGCGCCGACAGCCAGGAATGGCACGGCTTCGGCAAGCTGGCGCCGGGCTTCAACATGCTTGACCCGATCAAGGCGACCATCGTCAACCCCGGCCTGTCGCTGGACGGCCAATTCGGCGACACCGGCATTCCGGCCTCGATCGTGACCAAGTACCTGGCTGAGCACGGCGTGATCGTCGAGAAGTGCGGCCTGTACTCCTTCTTCATCATGTTCACCATCGGCATCACGAAAGGCCGCTGGAACACGCTGCTGACCGCGCTGCAGCAGTTCAAGGACGACTACGACAAGAACATGCCGCTGTGGCGCATCCTGCCGGAGTTCTCGCAAGCGAACCCGCGCTACGAGCAGATGGGTCTGCGCGACCTGTGCCAGCAGATCCACGACTTCTACAAGGCGTACGACGTGGCGCGCCTGACGACCGAGATGTATCTGTCGGACATGATCCCGGCCATGAAGCCGTCGGACGCCTTCGCCAAGATGGCGCACCGCGAAATCGAGCGCGTGGCGATCGACGAGCTGGAAGGCCGCATCACGTCCATCCTGCTGACGCCGTACCCGCCAGGCATTCCGCTGCTGATCCCGGGCGAGCGCTTCAACAAGACCATCGTCGACTACCTGCGCTTCGCGCGCGACTTCAACGAACGCTTCCCCGGCTTCGAGACCGACGTGCACGGCCTGGTCAAGCGTGAAGTGAACGGCAAGCGCGACTACTTCGTCGACTGCGTCAAGCAATAAACAGTAAGTTTCCGTAAAGACAAATGGGGTCAGGGTTGATTATTTAATTAACCCTGACCCCATTTTGCTTTGCGGCAGGCCCGGCGCGCGGCGTGCACGTTTGGCGCCGGTCAAAGCGACGGTGGGCGGATGGGCATATAGTGCTGCCTTCGCCTCGCCGAAACTGCTATGGAACGCCTGGATGCGCTTGCCGTGTGGCTGCATATGGTCGAACAGACACAGGCGGATATTGGCCCGGCGTTGGTGGCTGAGCTTGACAGGCTGGGCGTCGGGGCGCAGCCGGGGACGCTGCCGGCCGTGCCGGCAGGCAGCCTTGGGATTGTGCTGTTCAGCCTGTGGAACGACGCGCTCGCGGCGCAGCTGGCGGCGCTGTCGGCCCGCGCCACCGTGCTGGCCATCGCTTGCGGAAGCGAACCGCTGGCGCCGGACGCAATGTGGGCCGCGCTTGCGGCGGGGGCGGCCGATTTGCTGCAGTGGCCGGCAGGCGCGGCGCAGGCTGTCGCGGCACAGGCCGCAGCCAGGCTGCGGCGCTGGCAGGCGGTGCAGCGCATCATGGAGTCGAGCACCGTGCAGGCCAGCCTGGTCGGCGACAGCCCGCCCTGGCGCGCGCTGGTGCGCAACGTGGTGGAGGTGGCGGCGTTCTCGCAGTCGTCGGTGCTGATCACGGGCGAAACCGGCACCGGCAAGGAGCAGATCGCGCAGCTGATCCACCGGCTCAGCGGTGCGCGCGGCGAGCTGGTGGTGCTGGACTGCACCACCTTGTCGGCCGAGCTGGCCGGCAGCGAATTCTTCGGCCACGAGCGCGGCGCCTTCACCGGTGCGGCCAACGCCCGCGACGGCGCCTTCGCGCTGGCCGACGGCGGCGTGCTGTTCCTGGACGAGGTGGGCGAGCTGCCGCTGGCCATGCAGGCGCAACTGCTGCGCGTGATACAGGAGCAGAAGTACAAGCGGCTCGGCAGCAACACCTGGCAGCCCACCCGCTTCCGCCTGGTCTGCGCTACCAACCGCGACCTCGAGGCGGGAGTAGCCGACGGCAGCTTCCGGGCCGACCTGTATTACCGCATCGCGGGCTGGCGCTGCCGCCCGCCGCCGCTGCGCGAACGCCAGAGCGACATCCTGCCGCTGGCCGAGCACTTTATCGGCCAGCTGGCGCAGGACGGGGCGCGCTGCGAGCTGGACCCCGCCGTGAAGGCTTACCTGCTCACGCGCGAATATCCCGGCAACGTGCGCGACCTGCGCCAGACGGTGGCGCGCATCTGGCACCGGCATTGCGGCCCGGGGCCGGTAACGATAGGCGATGTGCCGCCGGACGAACGCCCATGCGGCGCCCCCGCGTGGCCGGACAGCTGCTTCGCCAACGCCATCCGGCACGCGGTCGATATGGGGATGGGACTGGGGCGCATCACGCAGGCAGCCGGCGACATGGCGATCCAGATGGTGCTGGAACAGGAACACGACAACAACCAGCGCGCGGCGGCGCGCCTGGGCGTCACCGACCGCGCGCTGCAGTTGCGGCGCAAGGCCTGGGGAGAGGCGGCAGGCCTCGCGCCGCAGCCGCAGGGCGCGCCGCGCTAAGCCTGCCCGGTCAGACGCATGAAATTCTCGCCCAGGATCAGCCGTTCGTCGCTCTCGGGCAGGTGCAGCAGCCGGATCTTCTCCAGCTCCAGGCCCGGATGCAGCCATGGCCCGTCCGAACCGAACAGCATCTTGTGCGCTCCGGCGCGGCGCACCGCCTGCTCCAGCAGGTCGAAGCGCCGCACGCCGGAGCTGTCCGCGTAGATGTTCTTGTGCCGCACCAGGTGGTCGATCAGCGCCAGTTGCGCGGCCCAGTCGTCACCGAAACTGCCCAGGTGCGGGATGATGAAATTAACGTCCGGATACTGCGCCGCCAGCAGTTCCGCCACCGCCACATCCCCCATCGGATCGTACAGCACCGGCACACCGAACACGCGCGCCGCTTCGCACACTTCGCCGCTGATGCGCGCGTCGTGCCGGTGCACCTTGATGCCGATGAAGCCGTAGTCCTGCACCGCCGTGCGCACCATGGCGGCGATCCGGCCCCGGTCGCGCGCCGCGTGCACGAATGCGTAGGCATAGAACTGCTGCGGACGCGCCGCGGCCAGCCGTGCCACCTCGGCGTTGGCTCGCGCGTAGTCGCTATGGAAGGTCGCCAGCAGCGCGCTGCGCTCTATACCGGCAGCGCGGGCGCGGCGCAGGTAGCGCCCCAGCCCGGCATTACTGTCCCACGGCCCGCTCAAGCCGTCTCCCGGGCCGGCATGGCAGTGACAGTCGATGATCACGGCCGCCTCACCATCCGTCGCCGCCATTGTAGGGGGTGCCGTAGCCGCCGCCGTAGCCATACCCGCGCTGCGCGCGGCGCTTGCGCCAGCGCCCGCCGTAGGCTTCACCCTCCTCCTCGCCTGCCAGTTCGTAGTGCGGCACATGCTGCACCAGCGCTTCGCCCAGCGCCTTGCGCACCGCTTGCGGACTGCCATCGCTGGATGCGGCCAGCTGCGCCGCGGTCCCGGCTATGCGCACGAAGCGGCGCGCCATTTCGAATTCCTGCTGTTCGTATTCCATGCCGCCGAATTCCAGTTCCAGCGCCTTGGCCACCGCCCCGCCCAGCGCGGAGCCGATTGCGGTGCCCACGCCGGGTATCGGAATGAACGACCCCAGCGCGCCACCAACGAAAGGCAGCGCCTTCTTGGCGATGCCCTTCAAGGCGCCGCCCAGCGGCTTGGCCACCTTGCCGATGGCCGAGCCGACTTTCTTCAGGCCCTTCAGCGCGCCTTTGAACAGCCCCCCCAGGAACTGATCCAGTTCGGCTTCGCTGGTCACCGACATGAGCTCCAGCGCCAGTTCCATTTCCTGCGCCTCGTTGAACGGGCCTTCCTGCGCCAGGCCAAATTCCATGACTTCGAAGCCGCCGGCAGTGGTGCTGCGGCAGGACGTGCAGTTGCATTGTTTGCAGTACATGATGCTCTCCTTTGTCGATTCTGCGGTCAGCGCCATTCATTGCCGAACAACTCGGCTTCCAGTTCGCGGCGCTGGTTGGTCAGCACGCCGGCGCTGGTGCGGAACATGTCGTCGTGGATGCGATATTCGACGGCGCGGCGCTGCGGCTCGGGCAGGCTGGATTGGGCCACGTAGACCGAGTGCGACGCCAGCGGCAAGCCCATCATCTGCCCGCACAGCGCATGCTGCTGGAGCCGGCGGCGCAGATTGCCGGTTTGCCCGCTGTAGGCGCGTTGTACGCCGTTTACGTTGAATTCGATCAGGTAGAAGCCGGCGCCGGTGGCGCGGGGATCGCGCAGCGCGGCGGTGATCGGGCCCAGCGCCACATATGCGGGCCGCTGCGCGGCGGGCAGGCGGGCTATGGTGGCGGCGATGGTGGGCGGGACTTCGCCCGATTCGGGCGGCGCATAAGCGCCACCGACACCGTCGCCGCTAGCGCTGAAATTGCCATTGCCGTTGCCGTCATCGAAGGCCGGCGTGCCGTCCTGCGGAAAGGCTGCGCCGGACCAGCCGTCGGGTTCGGGCGGCAGCACCGTCACCTGGGTGTAGGGCCACAGTCCGCCATAGCGCGGGCCATAGTGGTAGGGCCAGGCCGGCCCGGGACGGGGACGCGGACGGGGAAAGCCCGGACGGCCGGGGACACCAGGACGCCCTGGGCGCCCCGGACTGCCCGGACGGCCAAAGCCGCCTGCTGTGCCCGGCCGCCCGCCGGCTTGCGGGCCGCGCGCGGGGTTGCGGCCCATGGACAGCGCTCGCGCCGGGCCGATCCGGCCACTGCCCCGTGCGGCGCCGCGCATCGCGCCCATCGGGCGGCCGCCGCGCTCCTGCTCCAGCCCTTGTTCGTGCTCCGGTTCGAACTCGAACCCGAGCTCGTATGCCTGTCCATATCCCATCTCGCCTTCGAGCTCGAAAGGCAGGGCTTCGAATTGCTGATTCATGCCAGCTCCTTCATGTGATGTTCAAGCGCGTCCACGGCACGCGCCACGTCTTGCGCGCTGTGCCCCGCGCGCAACAGGAAAGTCAGGCCCGCCGCGCCGCGATGCACTTGCGGCAGCGCCAGCACGCCTTCGGCCCTCAGCGCCGCCTGCAATGCAGGAGCGTCGACACCATCCGCCAGCGGCACCACCTGCACCGGGAACATGCCGCCACGGCTCGCAATGCCCGCCGCCGCCATCCCGGCCCGGAATTGCCCCACGCGCTGCCGCAAGGCCAGGCGCAGCGCGTCGCCGCAAGCGGCGTTGACGCACAAGGCATGCCGTGCGGCCGCCATGGCTGGCGCGCTGGGTGGGCTGGCGTGCACGCGCGTCAGGCTGCGTGCCTCGAAGCGCGCCAGCATCGCCGCGCTCCCGGCCAGCACCGCCAGCGGCGCGCCGAAGGCCTTGGCCAGCGATGCGCCCACCAGCACCGCGCGGCCGGCCGGGAGGGACAGCTGCGTTCCCGCCGAGCCCGACATCGCACCAACGGCCGCACCGGCCGCAACGCCAAGCGCCCTGCCCAGGCCATGCAGCGGCACCGAGCCGCCGCCGTGGCGGCCCAGCAGGCCCAGGGGCTGGGTGTCGTCCAGCACCAGCCAGCCCCCGCCCCGCGCGGCGATGTCGGCGTAGGCCGACAAGGGCGGCGGATGTTCGCGGCCGGGGCTGTAGCCGTCCGCCAGCACCACCGGCCGCCGTCCTTCCGCGCGCCAGCGCCGCGCCAGCCGCGCCAGGCCAGCGGCGTCGCCATGGCGGAACACCTGCATCGGCGCGCCGCGCGCCACCGCCTGCTGCGCGCCCCAGCGCGCAACCGGATAGGCGCCGCCATCGATCAGCAGCGCCACCGATTCCTGGGCCAGCATGCCGAACAAGTCCCAGTACAGATGCAGCGTGGACGGCAGCAACAGCGCCGCTTCGCAGCCCAGCAGTTCCGCCAGCCCGCGCGCCAGGCTGGCCGCGCCGGGCGGCTCGGCCAAAGCCGCCGGCTTGCCCAGGGTGAACGCCGCCCACGGTGCCAGCGCTGCCGACGGATGGCGCATGTCCAGATACAGCGCGCTCGTAAAATCCAGCACGCCCATCGCGCCGGCTCAGGCGCGGGCCTGCTGTGCGGCCAGCCGCTGGCGCAGCAGCACCGACGGCAGCGTGGCGTCCGACACCGCGTCGGCGCCATCGGCCGACAGGTCGACGCCGGTGGCGGCGCGGTAGGCGTGGATGTAACCCTGCGCCTGCGGCCGCCAGAAGCGCGCCCAGTTGAAAGCCTGGGTCGATTCGTAAATGTCGCTCCAGTTGCCGTAACGGATGGACAGCAACAGCTGCTCGCCGAACATGGCCAGCGAGCGGAAATGCATCACGCTGGTGTCGGTCCATCCCTGCAGCTTCTTCATCGCGTCCACCCGGTCCATCCACGGCTCCGGATAGGCCACCATCACCCGCGTGGGCAGGAACTCGCGGAACTCCGGCCGGCCCAGCAGCCACTGCTGCATCAGCATTTCAATGCGCGCAGTGGATGGCAGGTCGCCGAACTGGTTGTGGGCGCCTTGCGACAGGATCAGGTGCACTTCCTTGAGCGCGTTCAGCACCGGGAAGGCGTCCGCCTTGACGGTGGTGTCGTCGTCCTGCTTGTAGAAGGAGGTGAGCAAGCGCAGCAGGTGGTGGAAGGCTTCCAGGAACTTGGAGCGGCTGTCGGCCGGACGGAAATGCTGCACCGCCTTGCCGTCCAGCCGCACGCCGTAGTGGTGGTCGTACTCGTAGTTGCGGCGCACCACCGTGAGCCGGTGCTGCTCGTCCTGGGTGTAGCCCCACAGCAGGTTGTTCAGCGGGCGCAGCATGTCGATCTCGGTGTTGGCCAGCGGGTCCAGGCCGTGGCTGGGCGCGCGCAGGTTCTGGAAGCGCTGCGTGATGGCGTTCATGGTTTGCACCAGCATGCCTTCCTCCAGCCAGTAGGACCAGATCAACTCGATCAGGCAAGGGTTCGACAGCCGCTCCTGGATGATGCCAAAGCACAGGTCGGCCTCGCTGCCGCTGCCCGGGATGTTGATGGGGATGTCGGGCAGCTTGCGCCGGATCACCGCCAGGTAGGGCAAGGCCAGCGTGTTGCCGTCCACCGTCTCCAGGTATTCGTTGGCCAGCACGTCGGCCAGGCTGCCGCCGTTGGGGATGTCGCGCCGGTCCAGGTAGGCCGCGTCCTCCGCCGGATTGAAGGCCAGCGGCAGGCTCAGCACGCCGCAGTTGACCATCACGAACGCCTCCGTGGCCGCCTTCAGCACACGGTAGGAGTCCGAGTCGTTGAACGGCAGCGCACGGCGCGACTTGATGGCGTTGAAGGCCGCGTTTTTGCCGACGAAGCGCAGGCGCTCGAAGTCCGACACGGCCACATTGGCGTCGCAGAACAGCTGGTCCAGGAAGGCCAGGTAGTTGGTGAAGGACAGCGCCTCGGTGCTGTTGCGGATCAGGGTCCACAGCGGCAGGTCCTCGGTCGGCTCGGTCTCGGTGCGCGTGAGCGACACGCCGACGTTGCCACTGATAGGCTGGGGCACGCGCTGGTCCGCGTCGAAGTCGGTCGCCACGCCCAGCGAGGCCATCGAACCGGGCGCAATCACGCCGGCCAGCTGGTCCGCCGTCAGCGAGGCGCCCGGGCCGCCGCTGCGCGCCATGGGCCTTGCGCCCGCGCCCGCCGCCACCGCGCCGCCGGCCTGGGGGCGCCGCGCCAGCAGCACCTGGGCCTCGAAACGCTGCGGCCCGGCGCGCCGCATGATGGCGCTGAAATGGTGGCCGTCGCCGCGCGGCTGCCACGGCGAGCGCGCCACGATACGCAGCATGTCCTCGCCCAGCGGCCCGTCGCCGTCCAAGTGCACCTCGGCGATCGCCTTGTCGCCCACGAAGGCGCAGTTGTGCTCCACTTCGCGGCAGTTCGACTCGAACGCCAGCACTACCTCGGGATTGAAGGCGAAATCGAAGCAGACGTTCTCGGTGCAGCCGTTGCGCACCGCCGCGCACTGGTAGAACAGCGCGTCCATGCGCATCGGCACGATGTTGTCGAAGGCGGCGATGTAAGCGCCGGCGTCCAGCGCCGGGAACAGCACCGCGCCGTCGGCGGCGGTGAAGCCCACGGCCACCAGCAGCGCCTCGTCCGGCAGCCACTTCTTGACTTCCTCCACGTCGCATTCCTGCATCGGCGCGCCCTGCTGCGTTTGCGCCTTGTACAGCTTGATGGCGGCGTTGACCAGCGGTGCGCCGGTGAGGCTGTCGTGCACCGTCACCTGGACCGCCCCGCGCAGATCCGCCTTGGCCGCCGCGTTCTTGATATTTGCCATGTCTATCTCCTTAAAGGATGGTGCTACGGTATTCGGTGCGCCGTGACTGCGTATATTGCGGATACTGGGCGGCGCCCCCGCACAGGGCGCTCAGGTCCAGCGTGCTGCGCAAGGCCCAATGGGTCAGCAGCCGCCCCAAGAGCACACTTTCGTGCTCGGGGCTGAGGCGGCCGTCGGCGCGGGCCTGGCCAAGCACGGCGAATGCCAGCGAGGGCGCGGCGTCATACATTTGTTGCGGGGCCCCGCTCCATTGCCGGAACAGGCTGGCCAGCCGGCGCGGATGGCGCGCACGCACCGCCATCACGTCCGGCAAGGTACGTCCGCGCAGCAGCGCCGGCCGGTGCCGCGCCAGCAGTCCGGCCAGGGCCGGCAGGCTGTCCTCCAGCTGCAGCAGCAAGCGGCGCTGCTCCGGCGGCAAGCCGCTGAGCGGGTAGAACGATTCCCACAGCGCCGCCACGCGCCGCCATTGCGGATGCGGGAACAGCTCTTCGCCCAGCGCGCAACTGAGCTTGACCCGTATCCACGGCGCGGGGTGCGGGTCGTCCGGGTTCACGCGGAACACGAACACGCGCGGCAGGCTGACTACCCCGATCAGTCCCATGGTGGCCGCCACGCCAACCCGCGCCAGCGACCACAGGTCGGCCACCACTTCGGATATCCAGCGCTCCCACAGCCGCCACACGTGCGCCGGGCTGGCGCCGCCGTCCCCGCCGGCCCCGCGCTGCATGGACTGCAGCACCGGCCGCAGCGAATTGACCAGGTCCAGCAGGGCCGCGCCCTGGTGCCCCACTTCGTGGAACAGCGAGGACGCGATGCTGCTGCCGACCATGCGCTCGCGCGGCACCCGCACGATGGCGACCGGATTGTCGCCCCCGCCCGGCAGCCGGGTGCGCGCGCGGCGAATGGCCGCGCCCGGGCCCCGGTCCAGATAGCAAATCACGGGCGGCGCGCGGTAGTAACTGCCCGGCAGCGCCAGCGCGTCGGCCGACACCACGTCCAGGCCGGACAGCCAGGTCCCGTTCTTGTGCTCGCTGCGCTGCGTGATGACGTCGTTGAACAGGTCGAACTGTGTCAGCGCCGCGTTGAACTTCAGGCGCACGAAGGTGAAGCGGCGCTGGGCCTCGGCGGCGGTGGCGTTGCGCGCCGCCGGCCCCTGCAGCCATGCCAGGAAAGCCATCACCATGCCATGCAGCCCGCGCCGGCCCTGCGCCAGGTGCGTCTCGATGGCCGTCTGCGCCGATGGCAGCAAGGCCGCCGCCGGCACCATCGGTTCGATCAGCACGAAAGGACGCACGCGGCGCAGGCGCGTGAGCAGCGAGCGCGCCTCCTGCGCCAGCATCCACCGGGCATAGGAGCTGATGGCCATGGCGGATCAAGCTCCGTAGAGTACGATCTTGCGGCCCTGGCGCGCCCAGCGGCCGGACGAACCGGCTGCACCGGCCGCACCGCCACCGGCGCCGCCCATGCCGCCTCCCAGGCCGCCCGTAGCGCCGCCACAGCTGCCGCCGCGCTGCGCGCCGGCCATGCCGCCTTGCTGGCCCCGGCCCTGCTGACCGGCCGCCTTCAGCAAGCCTGGCGCATGCTGGCGCGCCGCCGCGGTGGCGGCAGCCTGCGCCACCGCGCGCGGGTCGCCGCCGCGCGCCTGGGCGGCGCGGTTCACGGTGTCCGCAGCCAGCCGCACGAACGTCTTGGCGCCCTCGAACTCGCGGTCCTCGCCCATCATTTCACCTTCGGCCTCCAGACCCAGCGCACCGCCGGCCGCCGACGCCAGGCCGCTGCCGATCTTGGCCCCCAGCGGGCCGCCGAAATAGCCGCCGATGGCGCCGCCGGCCAGCGGCAGCGCCTTCTTGGCCACCCCTTTCAGCACGCCGCCCACGGCCTGGCCGACAGGCGACCTGATGACGGAACCGGCCACCGAGGCGGCCTTCTTGAGGAAATTGCCGAGGAACTGTTCCAGTTCGGCCTCGTTGGTGACCGACAGCAGTTCGTTGGCCAGCTCCATCTCGTCCGCTTCCGACAGCAAGCCGCCCTCGCCGCTCCATTCGCCCTGGCCGAACTCGTACTGCTCGCCTTCATAACCCATTTCCTGGCCAAATTCCAGGGTGGTACGATCGATGTCATGCATGATTAGCTCCCGATGGTGGTTAACAATTGAGGACCACGATGCGCTTGCCGCTGCGCTGCCAGCGTCCCCCTGCCGGCTCCTGCCGTTCCGTGCGGTGCAGCAAACCCGGCGCATACTTGCGCGCCGTCTGCACCAGCGCCGCCTGCACCCTGCTTTCCGCATCCTCCCTGCCCACGCCGACCGCAGGACCGGAGGCCAGTGCGCCGGCGATCAGTTCCCGCGCCATGCGGATAAAATGGCGCGCCAGCGCAAACTCCTTGTCCTCCGCGCTGAGGCCTTCCAGCTCAAGGCCGAAAATGGCGGCGGCCTTTTGCTGCGCTGGCCTGCTGCTGAAGGGCATGAGGGCGGTTGCCGCCTGCAGCAGCACAGACATCAGCGCCCTTCCCAGCGGCATGCGCAACGCGGTGCGGCCGGCCGGGCCCGCACTGGCCACCAGGCCGGCCAGGAATGGCGCCAGCCCGTCGCCGTTGCCCGCACCGGCTTCCAGCAGCGCGGCGCCATCAGCCATTTCGGCGTCGTCCTCCAGCGCCGGCGCGGATGCCGATGCGTACGCCATAGGCCCGGCACCGGCAGCGCCGGCTGGAAACGCAATCTCAAGTTCAGGCATGTAGTCGAGCAGGCGGTTCATATGAAGCTCCGGTCAGGCGTGTGTACAGCAGCCATTGCAAGCGGCGTGCCTGGACGCGCAGGGCGAAACGGCCGCCGCGCCGCCGAAGATGGCTTCGCGGCGGCCGCCGTGGGAAGGAGTTTGCGCGAAACGGACTTCGCGCGAAGGGGGAAAGCCGGTTTAAGCGATCACGGCCAGGCTCAGGGTCGCGACATAGCCATCCGTGACATTGCCGGTCATGCTCGCCAGTTGCAGCGCGTAGCCGTCGCTGAAGATATTGTCGGTGGCAAAACTGATCTGAGAGAAATTACGCACGCTGGCGCTGTAGCCGGTGGTGGCGTACACCTCGTTGCAAGTCGCGTTGGGGAAGGCGAACTGTGAGGTCTTGATGCGGTTGGAGGCGTTGCTGGCCTTGGCCAGCGTGGGATAGACCTCGAAATGCACATGCGGCATGCGGCCTGCGTAGCAGCCGGGGAAGATGGTGGTGAAGGTCACGTCGCCGTTCGCGTCCGCCTCCTGCACGCCACGCAGGTAGTTCTGGCTGGTGACGCCGCTCGAGTACAGCGAGTAGTTGCCGTCGCGGTCGCAGTGCCACAGATAGACTGCGAAGCCGCCGGCCGCCCCGCAACTGCTGTTGGCGTTCTGGATCTTCAGCTTGATGGTCAGCAGCACGCCGGCCGCAACAGCGGTGGCGCCGCCGAAACTGCTGCGGATATCCTGGCGCACCACGCCGCTCTGTGTCAGCACATTGACCACGCCGCTGCTGTTGCTGTTGGTGCCGTCACCCGGATACGGGCCGCCGGTTTCCTCCGGAATCACGCTGCAGGAACCGTTGGTGGTCGTGCCGGTGGTACCCGTAGTGCCCGTAGTGCCGGCGGTGCCCGTGGCGCCAGTGCTACTGGTGCCGGTGCTGGCCGTGGAATCGCTGCTGCCGCTTGACCCGCCGCAGCCGAGAACAGGCAGCGCCGCCGCACTGGCCAGCATCCAGCGCAGGCTCTGGCGTCGGCCGGCCGCCATCTGCGTCATCTTGTCCAGGTCTTCGGCCAGGCTGTGTCCGTGTTTTTGCATGACTTGCTCCATTCATACCGTGGTGTTGATCAAATTGCCGCTGGCGCCCGCATCGGACAGTTTGTCCGACAGCGCCTGCAGGAAGCTGGCCAGTTTGCCGCTGGCGTCGGCGGTGTCGCCGCCGAATGCGTCGAGCAGCGACTGGAACGAAGTCTCCAGCGCGCTGCCGGCGTCGCCGGCGCCATCGGTGCTGCCGCTGCTGTCCGTCTCGCTGGACGAGCCCAGTTTGGCGATCAGGCTTTGCAGGTCCGCCTCAAGCTTGCCGGGACCGCTGGGGCCGCCGGCGCCGCCCTGCGGACCGTACACCTGGCTTTCGCCGGACGTGGCCAACGCCTCGGCGGACGCGCCCTGCTCGTGCAAAGCGCCGATCAGCTCGTGCAGGAAGCTGCCCAGTGCCTGCGCCGCGTTGCCGCTGCCGGCCGCCGCGCCGCTGGCGCCGGTATTGGTGCTAGCGGTGCTGCCGGCGCCATCGCCCGCCGTAAGTCCCAGCGATTCCAGCGCGCTGGCGATGGCGTTAACGAAGCCGCCACGGTCCGGCGGTGGCGGCGGGCGGCTGCCAGCCTGGGTACTTTCGCTATTGGCGGTGGCACTGGCGCCGGTGGCGCCGAGCTTGCCCGTATAGCCCAACTGGCTGGCTGCGCTGCCGGAGGTCAGGTAACTGATCGTCATGCTTTACTCCTTGCGAAGGTTAAGGACGCGGGGGCTTGCGCTGGTCCATCTGCTTGCGCTGTTCGGCGCTCAACACGCCCAGCAGCTTCTGATCGGTGCGCACACGCTGCAATTCCAGGTTGCTCATCGCTTGCGCAGCGGCTTTGGCCAAGGAAGCCGCTTTGGCATCGTCGTACTGGTCGGCATCGCCCATGGCGTCGAGCGCTTGCCGCGCCTTGCGCAGCGCCTTCGATTGCTCGCGGATGTAGGGCTCCTGCGCGTGCAGGATGGCGAATACCTTATCCTCCTGCGCTTCGCTCAGGTCCACGCCGTGCAGCAGGCCGCGATGCGGGCCCGGGCCGCCAAAACCGCGCGGGCCACGTTCGCCGTCCGGACCGCCACGGCCGCCCAGGCCAGGACCGCCAGGCGGCGTGCCCGGACCGTCGCCGCGCGGCCCGTGCGCACCGTGCGGCCCGCCGAACGGTGCGCCGTCAGCATCGGCAGCGTCGCCGCCGACTGCGGCGTGCGACGCCAGCGGCGCCGCCAGCGCAGCCGCCAGCAGCAGGTGTTGCAGGGAGATCTTCCTGGTTTTCATGTTTGCTCCGGATAGTTCGTAAGGAGCAGCCATTGTCCGGCCGGGGCATGTAAAGCGCGGTTAGCGCAACGTAAAACGGTGTAAAGACGGCGGGCGTGGCAGGTGTAAATCGGGGTAAAAGCGCGCTTTGGAGGCCATCTTGTTTGCTATGATGGGCCATCAACAATCATGAAGCACGCCGCAATGAGCAAGGTACTGTTAATAGACGACGACATCGAACTGGTGGGCATGTTCCAGGAATACCTCGAGCAGGAAGGGTTCCAGGTGCAGACCGCCCACGACGGTGAAGCCGGCGCCGCCGCCGCCCTGTCCGGCCTGTACGCCATCGCCGTGCTGGACGTGATGATGCCGCGCATGAACGGGCTGGAGACCCTGCGCCGCATCCGCGCCCACAGCCGCATGCCCATCCTGATGCTGACCGCGCGCGGCGACGACACCGACCGCATCGTCGGCTTGGAACTGGGTGCGGACGATTACGTGGCCAAGCCCTGCACGCCGCGCGAACTGACCGCGCGCATCCGCGCCATCCTGCGCCGCACGCTGGGCACGCCCATGGCCGCCGGCGGCAGCGCGCAGCTGACGGTGGGCCAGCTCACCATGTGGCCCGAGCAGCGCCGCGCCACGTGGGCCGGTACGCCGCTGGAACTGACCAGCACCGAATTCAATCTGCTCGAAGTCCTGGCGCGCAACGCGGGCAAGCCGGTCAGCAAGAACACGTTGTCCGAGCAGGGCCTGGGCCGGCCAATGGCGCGCTTTGACCGCAATATCGACGTCCACCTGAGCAGCCTGCGCCACAAGCTGGGCACCATCGCCGACGGCCGCTCTTGCCTGCAGACGGTGTACCGGCTTGGCTACCAGCTGATCAAGGATTAGCCGTGGGACGCCTGTTCTGGAAGTTCTTCTTCTCCATCCTGCTGGCGCAGGTGGTGGCGGCGGTGGGCATCGGCGGGGCCATCTGGCTCAAGAACCGCGACGCCGCAACGCCGCGCCAGCTGGATATCGACATCGGCCCGCGTGCGGAGGATGCGATCGAATCGGCCGCCGCCACGCTGGAGTTCGGCGGCGTGAATGCGCTGCAAAGCCTGCTGGAGAACATGAACCGGCACCGCGTGTTCGCGGTAAACGAGCAGGGGCGCGACCTGCTGGGACGCATCGTCAAGCCGGCCATGATACTGGAGGCGCGCCGGCTGCTGAAGCAGGATGGCTCGCAGCGCGTGGTGCGCGAAGTGAAAGCGGCCGACGGCCACCGCTACGTGCTATTCCTGCCGTCACGCGAAAACCCGGGCGGCATGGGCATGCCGGCCGACGGTGCGCCGCTGCTGCGCAGCTTGGCCAGCATCGCCAGCGTGCCGATCGACGGCCCGCACCCGCCCCATCTGCGCAACCCGCCCGACTGGCGCGGCCCCGGCCCTGGCATGGGTCCCGGCGGCAGTCCGCCTCCCTTCCACGACAGCGGGCCAGCGCCAGCTGCGGATTACGCTCCCCGCTCTGGCCTTGGCCCCGGTCCGCAAGGTGCGCCGCAACGCTTCCGGCCAATCGCGCCGTTCATCCCCATCGCCGCCGCCGTGCTGGCCAGCCTGTTGTTCGCCGCCCTGCTGGCGTGGTATTTCTCGCGCCCGATACGATCCCTGCGCCAGGCTTTCGAGGCCGCGTCGCAAGGCGACCTGGCGCCCCGCTTCGCCCACGCCGCTGGAAAGCGCGGCGACGAACTGACCGGCCTGGGGCGCGACTTCGACCGCATGACCGCGCGCCTGCGCAGCCTGATGGACGCACAGACACGACTGCTGCACGACGTGTCCCACGAGCTGCGCTCCCCGCTGGCACGCCTGCAGGCAGCCATCGGCCTGGCGCACCAGCAGCCGGAAAAGGCGCACGCCACCTTGGAGCGCATCGAGCGCGAAAGTGTGCGCATGGACAAACTGGTGGGAGAGCTGCTGACGCTGGCCAGGCTGGAATCCGGCCCGATCAAGCAGGGGCGCGAGCAGATCAGCATGGCCGAGCTGCTGGACGAAATCGTGGCCGATGCCGAATTCGAGGCCGCCTCGCACGACCGCGCCATCGAACTGCGCGGCAGTGCCGATGTGGCGGTGAACGGCCAGGCCGACCTGCTGGCGCGCGCGGTCGAGAACATCGTTCGCAACGCCATCAAGCACAGCCCGGCCGGCGGCGCGGTGCGCGTGGAACTGGACGTGGACGAGGCCACCGACCGCCTGCACATCCGGGTGCTGGACCGCGGCCCCGGGGTGGCGCAGGGCGACCTGCAAGCGATCTTCGAGCCGTTCTTCCGCAGCAGCGACACCCTGAAGGACGTGGAGGGCCACGGCCTGGGCCTGGCGATCGCGCAGCAGGTGGTGCTGGCGCACGGCGGCAGCATCGCCGCCCGCAACCGCGAGGACGGCGGCTTGTGCGTGGAAATCGCGCTGCCGATCGCGCAGCACGACAGCGACCAACGGGCCTGAGCCTAGAGCTCCAGCCGCGAGATCTTGGTCCCTTCCAGCGTCAGGTTCGCCATCAGCCCGGCGTTGGTCAGCACCAGCGCCTGCACCGGGTGGTTGGCGGTAACCGTGTCGATCTCGCCGTTCACGCCGACCTTGACGACGGCCACCGAGGCATCCACGCCCGCCGTCCAGCCCTTGCTCTGGCCGAACTTGTCGAACGCTTCGCGTGTCATGAACAGCAGCACGACCGCCTTGGACTGCGCGCCGGCCTGCAAGCCCACCGAAGCCGAGGCCATGCTGTAATAGCCGCCGTGCTCATTCTTGATGCGCAGCGCACCCTTGCCGTATTCGCCGCCCACCACCAGGCCGGCCGCCAGCACGCGCGGGAACACCAGGACTGCGGTGGATTTGGCCACCAGCTCGCGCGAGCCCTTCACCTCTGCATACAGGCGATTCAGGGTGCTGTCGACGCCGGTATCGATTTCCGCGCGGACCGCGCCCGGTTCGGCCCTTCCGGACGTGGTGGTGGTGGTGCAAGCGGACAGCGCGGCACCGGCGAACGCCAGTGCGGCGGCGGATTTGAACAGGAAGGTACGCTTATGCATGGAAGCTCTCCAGTCGTCAGGGTCAGTGTATCCTTGTGATTCTGACACTTTCCGGCCGACAGAACCTCCCTCTTCCGAAGCAGGCTTGCGAAAAATCAGGCTTTCGGCAGGGTAACGCCGTGCTGGCCCTGGTATTTGCCGTTGCGGTCCTTGTACGACGTTTCGCACACTTCGTCGCTCTCGAAGAACAGCACCTGGGCGCAGCCTTCGCCGGCGTAGATCTTCGCCGGCAGCGGCGTGGTGTTGGAGAACTCCAGCGTCACATAGCCTTCCCATTCCGGCTCGAACGGCGTGACGTTGACGATGATGCCGCAGCGCGCATAGGTGGATTTACCGAGGCACACGGTCAGCACGTTGCGCGGAATACGGAAGTATTCGATGGTGCGGGCCAGCGCGAAGGAGTTCGGCGGGATGATGCACACGTCGCTCTTGATATCGACGAAAGAGTTGGAGTCGAAGTTCTTCGGATCGACGATGGTGCTGTTGATGTTGGTGAAGATCTTGAACTCGTCCGCACAGCGGATGTCGTACCCATACGACGAGGTGCCGTAGGAGATCACCTTGCGGCCGCTTTCCTCGCGCACCTGGCCCGGCTCGAAGGGTTCGATCATGCCGTGCTGCTCCGCCATGCGGCGTATCCATTTATCGCTCTTAATTGCCATCGCAAAACCATTTCTCAAGATTGCAGGGAGGCTCCGGCTTGCGCCAGCGCCATTTCACCCGGGATTTTACGCGAAAGCCCTGCTTCCAAGAACAATTTTACAAGCTCAGGCCCGCCGCCGAGGCTGCCGCTGGCGCTGTGCGCCCTGCTGCGCCAGCAGTTGCGAGATCATTTCGTGGGTGACCCTGGCGGTGAGCTCGGGAGCTTCCATGGGGAACAAGTGGCCGCCGGGGACGATGCGGAAATTATCGCCCACCAGGCGCCGGGTGGCGTCCAGGCCGGCCTGGCGGTTTTCCACGGACTCGGCCCCACCGATGAAACCGGCCGGCACCGCCAGGCCCGGCTTGACCAGGGCGCCGATGTGGTGCGGCAGGCTGCGGTAGACCGCCGTTTCATTCTCGCGCGTAAAGCGCAGCTGCACGCCCTCCGGGTGCGGCTTCAGCCCGGCGGCGATGTAGTCCTCCAGCACGCCGGGGGCCCAGGCTGCGAACATGTCCTTGCCGGCGAAGTGCTGGTAGGCGGACGCGGCGTCCGGCCACACGTTGCGGCGCTTTTCCGAGAAGCGCGCCGGGGAAAACTTGTTGGCCAGCGCCCAGTTGCGCGTCACGCGCAGCAGCATGGCGCGCCAGCCGGCCACCACGGGCGAATCCAGCATCACCACGCAGCGCACCAGGTCCGGCCGCATGGCCGCCACCATGACGCTCAGCATGCCGCCCAGCGAATGTCCCAGCAGGACCACCGGCTCGGCGTGGCGGCTTTCCAGCTCATCGACCAGCTCCCGCACCAGGTGCGGCCATCCGGTTTCCACCGGATAGGCCGGATTGTGCGCGTGCATGTCCAGCGCCGAAATATCGTAGTGCTGGCCCAGCAGCTCGAACAGGCGGCGGTAGGTGCCTGCCGGATAGCTGTTGGCGTGCGAAAAGTGCAACTTGGGTTTGTTCATTTTTGTAATGTCTCCTTAGGCTCATTGTAAGGAGAGCGGCGGCCAAAAAATAGAACGCTTGCTCTAATTTTCAGCTTCGGCCGGCGGGGACGGCGGTGGCACGGGCTGGGATACGGGAACAATCAGCACATGCTTGTCCATTGCTTTGCCGTCCTGCTGCTGCTGTACCACTTGCGTGGCGACCGCCTTGGACGGGGTGACGGGCTTGGGGTGGCGTGGGAAAATCATGCGAGGGCCTGCGAGTTGTCGGGTTCACCAGTTGCGGGCGGTTGCCGCAATCTCAACAGATTTTCGCGAAAGCCAGCAGAGCCCGGCCATCTGCGCCATGCAGGAAAGCGGCTGGGCCCAGCCGCCGATCC
>NZ_BAAKJE010000213.1:0-142544 GCF_059704565.1 Massilia sp. NBRC 108631 | reverse complement strand
TCGGCCGCGTCCAGCGCGTTGCGGTAGACCGAGACCGCGTCCAGCGCCATCAGGAAGATCAGCGGCACCAGCAGCCAGCGCATCAGCTGGCCGCGCAGGCTGCCCAATGGGGTGGCGGCCTGCGCCGGCGGGCCGGATGCGCGCTCGCGGTCCATTACTCGGCCGGCTCGCGCGGTTGCAGCAGGTAGCCGATGCCGCGCAAGGTGGTGATGGCGGCGGCGCCCGGCAGGCTGCTTTCGAGCTTCTTGCGCACGCGGTGGATGTACAGGTCGATCGCGTCCAGGTTGGCGTCGTCGGCCAGCGCGAACACTTCGTCGAACAGCTTTTCCTTGGACACGGCGCGCCCGCTGCGGCTGATCAGCGCTTCCAGCACCGCGTGCTCGCGCGGCGTGAGCGCCAGCGCGGCGCCGTGGTAGCTGAACATGCGGGTGATGGTGTCGAAACTGAGCGCGCCGCAGCTGTGCACAAGCGCTTCGTTGCCCACGCTGCGGCGCAGCAGCGCTTTGACGCGCGCTTCCAGTTCGGCCAGTTCGAACGGCTTGGCCAGGTAGTCGTCGGCGCCCAGGTTCAGGCCCTGCACGCGTTCTTCCAGCCCGCCGCGCGCGGTCAGGATCAGCACCGGGGTCTTGCCGCGCGGGCCGCCGCGCGCGCGCAGGCGCTTGAGCACCTCCAGCCCGTCCATGCGCGGCAAGGTCAGATCGAGGATCACCAGCGCGTATTCCTGCGTGTGCAGCAGGGCGTCGGCGTCGGCGCCGTTGTCCGCGCATTCCACGGTCAGATGGGAGTCGCGCAGGGCTTTGGCCAGCCAGTGCTGCAGTTCGATGTGGTCTTCAACGAGGAGGATGCGCATGATATTGGTGTTGCCCGGTGTATGCTCAGGCCTGCATCTTCCTCGCCGCGCCGCCAAAAGTAAATTCCTTGTGGTGACATGACGACAAGATTCGCAGTGAATTCGCAGTGAAAGAGAATTGAAAGGAAGTGAAACCTATAGTGGAGCCCTGATTTCAGTGATCAGGCATATCACCAACAATTATATCTATAGGAGACACCCATGAAGAAGTCCACTTTGGCGATGGCGGCGGCAGCCTGCGCTCTGGCCGGCGCGGCCCACGCGCAGTCGAACGTGCAGGTTTATGGCCTGATCGACGCTGGCGTCGAAAGCGCTTCCAACGCCACGCCGACCGGGGGTTCCAAGACCAGCGTGATTTCCGGCGGCATGAACACGTCGCGCTGGGGCCTGCGCGGCACCGAGGACCTGGGGGGCGGACTGAAAGCGGTGTTCCAGCTGGAAGGCGGCATCCTGCTCGACAGCGGCGCCCAGGACGGCCCGCTGTTCAAGCGCCAGGCCAACGTGGGCCTGGAGGGCAGCTTCGGCCGCGTGGTCATCGGCCGCTCCTTCACCTCCGTGTACGACACCGTGATCTCCTACGATCCGATGGGCTTCGCGCCTTACTACTCGTGGGCCACCAGCGGCCCGGCTACCGGCCCCGGCAAGTACGGCTTCACCACGGCTTTCGATAACCTGATCAAGTACACCGGCAGCACCGGCAACTTCAAATACGGCGCCACCTACGGCATGGGCGAGCAGACCACCGGCCAGTCCGACAGCCGCAAGGTGGCGGGCAACGTGGCTTACGCCGCCAACGGCCTGGGTTTGATGGCGACCTGGGAACGCATCAATGGCAACACCGTGGCCGTCACCGGCAACCGCGACGAGAACACCGTCTACCACCTGGGCGCCAGCTATGAAACCGGCCCGTTCAAGGTCTGGGGCGTGATGCGCGACTACAAACTGGTGTCCGGCAAGGCCGCCACGGCGGACGTGAAAGCCACCACATGGTGGACCGGCGTGGCTTACAAGGGCATCCCCAACACCACCCTCACCGGCGCGGTGTACCGCGTGAACGTGAAGAACGTCGCCGCCGGCAAGGATGCCGATCCGACCATGTTCGTGGCGCGCTACCGTTACGCGCTGTCCAAGCGCACCGACGTATACGTGGCGGCGGCCTACGCCAAGTCGAAGAACGGCCAGCTGACCGGCCTGTCGCGCGACGACGCCGGCTTCGACACCAACCAGCGCGGCGTGGTCACCGGCATCCAGCACCGCTTCTAAGCGCACGGAACTTCAGCTACGGAACCCCAGCCATGAAAGCCCTGTCCTCCTTCTTGTTCTCGCTTGCCGTGCTGGCGACGGCGGGCGCCGCTGCGGCCGATGCAGCCAAGCCGGCCAGGCCTGCCGCCGCCGTGCCGGGCCGCGTCGAGTGCATCGTGCCGTCCAAGCCGGGTGGCGCGATGGACCTGACCTGCAAGCTGGCGCAGAAGGGATTGCAGGCGCTGGCCGGCGGCGCCCCGCGCGACGTGCACATCAGCTATGTGCCCGGCGGCATAGGCGCGGTGGCCTGGCATTCGCTGATGACGCGGCGGCGCGCCGACCCGAACACGCTGGTGGTGTTCTCGGGCGGCTCGCTGCTCAATCTGGCGCAGGGCAAGTTCGGCAAGGCCAAGGCGGACGACGTGCGCTGGGTGGCGGCGCTGGGCGCGGACTACGGCATGATCGCCGTGCGTTCCGACTCGGCCTACAAAACGCTGGGCGACCTGGTGGCGGCGCTGAAGAAGCATCCAGAGAAAGTGCTGATCGGCGTGTCCGGCACCATCGGCAGCCAGGACTGGCTGAAGATCGCGCTGGTGATGCGCACCGCCGGCGTGGACCCGAAGGTGCTGCGCTTCGTGGCGCTCGAAGGCGGCGGCGAGGCTTTCACGGCGATGGACGCCGGCTATGTGCACGTCGTGTCGGGCGACGCGTCCGAGGCCACGCTGTACGCCGGCAACGGCAAGACCCGCGTGCTGGCGGTGCTGGCCGAACAGCGCCTGCCAGGCGTTCTGGCGGGCGTGCCCACCGCGCGCGAGCAGGGCGTGGACGTGGTCTGGCCCATCATCCGCGGCGTGTGGATGGGGCCCCACGTGCCCGAGGAGGACTACCGCCAGTGGGTACGGCTGTTCGACCGCATGATGGCGACCCCCCAATTTGCCGAGGCCCGCGCAGCCTACGGCCTGTATCCCTTCGTATTGACCGGCGATGCGCTCGCCGACCATGTGCGCAAAGCCGTGGACGACTACGGCAAGCGCGCCAGCGAATTCGGCCTGGTGCGCTAAGCAAGCTAGCTACAAAAAACCAACTTAACTGGAGACTCACATGTTCATCAAATCGACCCTGGCCGTCGCGGCCTCCCTCGTCGCGTCCGCAGCTTTTGCACAAGTACCCGCCGGCTACCCGGCCGACTACCAGAAGCTGATCGACGGCGCGAAAAAAGAGGGCAAGCTGGTGGTCTATGGCGCCACCGACAGCAAGGCGACCCAGCCGCTGATCAAGGAGTTCAGCGCCATGTATCCCGGCATTTCGGTCGAGTACAACGACATGAATTCCACCGAGGTTTACAACCGCTTCATCTCCGAAGCGGCCGCCGGCGGCAACACCGCCGACGTGGTGTGGTCCTCCGCGATGGACCTGCAAATGCGCCTGGCCTCGGATGGCCACGCGATGAAATACAAATCGGTCGAAGCGCCGAAGATCCCGGGCTGGGCCATGTGGGACGACCAGGCCTACGGCACCACCTTCGAGCCGGCCGCCATCGTCTACAACAAGCGCCTGGTGGACCCGAAGGAAGTGCCGCAGACGCACGCCGACTTCACCAGGCTGATCCAGCAACCCAAGTTCAAGGACAAGGTCACCACCTACGACATCGAGAAATCCGGCGTCGGCTTCATGTTCATGACCCAGGACGCGCGCGAAAATCCCAAGTTCCTCGAACTGGAAAACGCCTTCGGTGTGGCCAAGGTGCGCGTGCAGTCGTCCACCGGCACCATGATGGAGCGCATTTCGTCGGGTGAAAACCTGATCGGCTACAACGTGCTGGGCTCCTACGCGCTGGTGCGCGCCAAGACCGATCCGTCGATCGGCGTGGTGCTGCCGAAGGACTACACGCTGATCCTGTCGCGCGTGATGTTCATCAACAAGGCCGCCAAGAACGTCAACGCGGCCAAGCTGTGGCTGGACTTCATGCTGTCGCAGCGCGGCCAGACCGTGATCGCCAACGACTCCAAGCTGTACGCGATTCGCGCCGACGTCACCGGTGAAACCACGTCGGCCGACCTGATCAAGCAGATCGGCAAGGACAACGTCAAGCCGGTGCCGGTGCACCCCATCGTGCTGCAGTTCCTGGGGCCGGCCAAGCGCATGGCCTTCCTGAAGCAGTGGAAAGAAACCGCGGGCAAGAAGTAAGCCCAGCACGCTGAAAACCGAGGCACTATCATGCAAACATTGACCCCATCCAGCATCAGCGGCAGCGGCCGCCGAAGCTTGAACTGGCCGCGCGGAGTGGTGGTGACGCTGACCGCGATCGCCATCTTCCTGCCGCTGTTCCTGATCTTCTACCAGAGCTTCCTGTCGGCGCCGTTCTTCATGCCGGACAAGGTGCTCGGCCTGGACGCGTACCGTTTCATCATCGACGACCCGGACTTCGCGATGGCCTTCAAGAACGGCCTGACCCTGGCCACCGGCCTGACTCTGATCGCCGTGCCGCTGGGCGGCGCGCTGGCCTTCCTGATGATACGCACCGACCTGCCGGGCCGGGGCTGGATCGCGCCGATGCTGCTGGTGCCGATCTTCGTTTCGCCGATGGTGATGGGCTTCGGCTACGTGGTGTCGATGGGGCCGGTGGGTTTCTATTCCACCTGGGCCAAGGAGCTGCTCGGCTTCGTGCCGTGGAACATCTACTCCTTCACCAGCATCGTCATCATCGCCGGCCTGACCCACGTGCCGCACGTCTACCTGTACGCCTCGTCCGCCCTGAAAAGCCTGGGCTCGGACGTGGAGGAGGCGGCCCGCGTGGCCGGCGCCTCGCCGCTGCAGGTGATGGTGAACGTGTCGCTGCCGATGATCATGCCGGCGCTGGCCTATGCCGGCGTGCTGGTGTTCTTCCTCGGCTTCGAAGTGTTCGGCCTGGTGCTGGTGCTGGGTGACCCGGAAGGCCACCTGGTGCTGCCGACCTACCTGTACAAGCTGACCAACAAGCTGGGCACCCCGTCCTACCACCTGATGGCCGCCGTCGCCGTGTGCCTGGTGATGGTGACGCTGCCGCTGGTGATGATACAGCGCTGGCTGCTCAAGTCGGCCAACAAGTACGTGTCCATCAAGGGCAAGGGTGCGCGCAGCAAGGCCATGCCGCTCGGTAAGTGGAAGTGGCTGGCCTTCGGCCTGCTGGCCGCCTGGCTGCTGTTCACCATCGTCATGCCGCTGACCGGCATCGTGCTGCGCTCCTTTGTGCAGTACTGGGGCGAGGGCGTGCACCTGGCCGACGTGCTGACGCTGAACCACTTCCGCGACATCCTGGCCGAACCTTCGCTGATCCGCGGCATCGTCAACACAGTGCTGATCGGCGTGATCGGCGGCGGCCTGGCCGTGGCCTGCTACAGCGCCATCGCGCTGGCCATGCACCGCAAGCCGGACGGCATCACCCGCGCGCTGGACTACAGCGTGCTGGTGCCGCGCGCCGTGCCGGGCCTGCTGGCTGGCCTGGCCTTCCTGTGGGTGTTCCTGTTCGTGCCTTCCTGGCTGGACGGCATATTGAAGGGCATGGACAACGGCCTGGCCCTGTGGCTGAGCGAGCACCTGGTGCCGGCGCTGCGTTCGCTGCGCTCCACCATCTTCGCGGTGTGGCTGGCGTACTCGGTGGTGTGGCTGGCTTACGGCATGCGGCTGATTTCGACCGCGCTGCTGCAGGTGGGCCCGGAACTGGAAGAGGCGGCACGCGCCGTGGGCGCCAGGCGCGGCCAGGTGACGCGCGACGTGACCCTGCCGCTGATCAAGTACGGCCTGTTCGGTGCATGGCTGATGGTGTTCCTGATCTTCGAGCGCGAATACTCGACCGGCGTGTACCTGCTGTCGCCAGGCACCGAGGTGATCGGCGCCATGCTGGTGTCGCTGTGGGCCGGCGGGTCGACCGACCTGGTGGCGGCGCTGTCCTTCATTAACATTACGCTGGTGGCCGTGGGCCTCGGCATTGCGCTGCGCTTCGGCGTCAAGCTGCATAACTAAGCGCACAAAGAGAGAACTATCATGAAACGAGACCTCGCCATGAACGAATTAAGCGTCAACGACCTGCACCTGGAATATGGCCAGGGCGCCACCGCCAACCCCATCCTCAAGGGCGTGTCGATGCACCTGAAGAAGGGCGAAGTGGTTGCCCTGCTGGGACCATCCGGCAGCGGCAAGACCACCTTGCTGCGCGCGGTGGCCGGCCTGGAAAGTCCCAAGCTGGGCACCATCCATATCGGCGACCGCACCATGTTCGACGGATCGAACTCGTTCGAGATGCCGGCCGAGCAGCGCAACCTGGGCCTGGTGTTCCAGTCCTACGCGCTGTGGCCGCACAAGACTGTGTTCGACAACGTCGCTTACGGCTTGAAGCTGCGCAAGATGGGCGCTTCCGAGATCAAGGAACGCGTGATGGAGGTGCTCAAGCAGCTGGGCCTGGGCCATTTGGGCGAGCGCTATCCGCACCAGATGTCCGGCGGCCAGCAGCAGCGCGTGGCGATTGCCCGCGCCCTGGTGTACAACCCGCCCGTGATCCTGCTGGACGAGCCGCTGTCCAACCTGGACGCCAAGCTGCGCGAGGAGGCGCGCGCCTTCCTGCGCGAGCTGATCGTGCGCCTGGGCCTGTCGGCGCTGATGGTGACGCACGACCAGGGCGAGGCGATGGCGATCTCCGACCGCATCCTGCTGCTCAACAACGGCAAGATCGAGCAGCAGGGCACGCCGCAAAGCATGTACGAAACGCCGGAGACGCTGTTCACGGCGGAGTTCATGGGCAGCAACAACCGCCTGCCGGCCAAGGTGCTGTCGCGCGACGGCGCGCAGGTGACGCTGGAAGTGAACGGCGCCAGGCTGCAAGGCACGGCGCGCGGCGCCGGCATGGCCGAACCGGCCACGCTGATCCGCGTGGAGGAGGTACGGGTCAGTTCGACGCAAGTGGACAACGCCGTCGAGATCCCGCTGCTGACCTGCATGTACCTGGGCGACCGCTGGGAATGCCTGTTCAAGAGCGCCAGCGGCGACATCAGCCTGCGCGCATACTCGAAGTACAGGCTGGACGCGGGCAGCTACTGGCTGCAGCTGCCGGCCGATAAACTCTGGGTGTTCTGAACGGCGTGAAACCGGGGCCGGCCTTTCTCTCCGCACTGGCGGCCGGCATCGTTGCCGCGCTGCTGTGCGTGTACCTGAACACGCCGCTGCCGTGGATGATAGGCCCGCTCTTTGCCACCGCCGCGCTGCGCCTGTGCGGCGTCGACCTTAGCGCGCCGGTCTCGGCACGCGAAGCGGGGCAGTGGGCCATCGGCACGGCGCTCGGCCTGTACTTCACGGCGCCGGTGCTGGCCGTGCTGGCGGCGCGGGCGGGCTGGATCGCCGCCGCCGTCGCCTTTGCGCTGGCGCTGGGCTGCTTCTGCGGCTGGCTGCTGCACAAACTGTCCCGCACCGACCGCACCACGGCCTTCTTCGCCATGGCCGTCGGCGGCGCATCGGAAATGGCGGTGCAGGGCGAGCACCATGGCGCCAACGTGGAACGGGTGGCCGCCGCGCACAGCTTGCGCATCATGATGGTGGTCGGGATTATCCCGTTCGCGATCCAGTACTGGGGCAGGCACGGCCTGGGCCTGGGCACGGACTTGTTCGTTCCCGGCGCGCGCAGCGTGCAGCCGCTTGGCCTGCTGGCGCTGATCCTGCTCACCAGCGGCGCCGCGCTGGCGCTGAAGAAGGGCCGGTTGCCCAATGCCTGGGTGATAGGCCCGCTGCTGATGGCCTTGCTGCTGACGGCCTTCGGCGTGCACCTGAGCCGCTTGCCGGACTGGATGGTGAAGGCTGGCCAGCTGTTCATCGGCATCTCGCTCGGCACGCGCTTTGCGCCCGGTTTCCTGCACACCGCGCCGCGCTACCTGGCCAGCGTGGCCGCCTGCAGCGCGCTGGCGCTGGCGCTGGCCGCCGCCTTCGGCCTGGTGCTCGCGCAACTGGCGGGCCTGAATCCCGGCACCGCCATCCTGGCCACCTCGCCCGGCGGCATCGCAGAAATGTCGCTCACGGCGCAGACCCTGCACCTCGGCGTGCCCATCGTCACCGCTTTCCACGTGTCGCGCATGGTGGTACTGGTGCTGGCGATAGGGCCGCTGTTCCGCTGCATGAAGCGAAGCCGCGCGGGCAAATAGACGCAGGTGGAAAAAAGGCCTGCCGGACCGGCAGGCCTTGCGTGAGGCTTATTGCTTCAGGTAGTGTTCCGAGCGCGGCCCGTACAGGATGCCGTTAGCCTGGCCTGCCGTGAGCAGGCGCGCATTGGCTACACCCGCCACTGGGTGCGATGTGTCGCTGACGCTGTTGATGATCTGCTTGACCGCTGCCGCCACCAGCGCGCCGATCAGGCCGCCGCCGCCATTGTTGCCGCCCTCATTGTTGGACGCAGTGGCAGCGCCGGTCCATAGCACCGTGCCTGTCTTGACATCCACCAGTTTGGCATCCACCGACACCACCACCACGCTGTTGAGCACCGTGTAGGTGGCGCCGTAGTTGGAAATGGTGACGTACAGCGCTGCGTCCGCACCGAAAATCTCATCCAGCTTCTTGATGTCGACCGCATGGATATCGGCCGCGTTGGTCAGGCCGTTCTGCTTGAAGGTCTCGCCGACCACGGCCACCGGCAGCACGTAGTAGCCGGCTTCCGCCAGCGGGTACGTCACTTGCGCGTAGACGCTGTTGCTGGCCTTGACTTCGGGCGAGTTGTTCAACGGCGGCAGCACCAGGATGGAGCGCGGCTTGGCGGCCTTGAACGCGGTGTAGTCGTAAGGCGCCTTCTGCGTGGCGCAGCCAACGAAGAATACCGCCGGCGCCAGGCAGGCTGCCAGTTTCAGGATACGGCGCATCATAGTTTCTCACCTTTTTTCGCTTTGCCAAGCAGGAAATCCATATAGGCTGCGGATTCCGGGAACAGCTTCTTCTCCGCCTCGAACTCCGTCACCACCTGCTCCTGCGAGCCGGCCACCGAGTAGAGCATGCCCAGATGGGCGTGAAAGCCGGGCGGCACCATATTGCCCTTGGCGCTGATGAGCTGCAGGTCCTTTTCCATAGCGGCGATCTGCTGCTCCGGGCTTTCCCCTTTCAGGTACTGGTACACCTGCGGCTGATAGCCTTCCCACTGGTACAGGGTCCTGGGCGCGGAGGCGCAGCCGGTCAGCATGGCGCTGCCGGCCAGTGCCAGCACGGCGGCGGCGCGTTTGGTCATCGCGTGATTCATGCGCGCTCCTTACTTGCGGACGGCCAGCGCGCCGGCTTCAACACCGGCCACCAGCTGGTCCACCGCCTGGCGTACCGCCAGATCCAGCACTTTGCCGTTCAGCGTAGCGTCGTAGCTGGCGGTGCCGCCAAAGCCCAGCACTTCGCGGTTGGACAGGCTGTATTCGCCGGCGCCCTGGCTGGAGTAGACCACTTCGGAGGTGGCGATATTGACCACGTTGAGGGTGACCTTGGCGTAAGCGACCTGGGTCTTGCCGCGGCCGGCGATGCCGAACAGCTGGTGGTCGCCTACTTCCTTGCGGCCGAATTCGGTCACGTCGCCGGTGACGATGAAGTCGGCGCCCTTGATGTTCTGGGCCTGCTGCTTGAAGCCTGCTTCCTGCTTCATTTCGTTCAGGTTGTCGCGGTCCAGCACGTTGAAACGGTTGGTCTGCTGCATGTGCGAGATCAGGATGGTCTTGGCCTGGCTACCCAGGCGGTCCACGCCATCCGAGAAGATGCCACGCATGAAACTGGAACGGTTGTCGAACTTGCCCACTGCGATAGGGCTGCGCACGCCGGTGTAAGGACGCGCGGCACTGGCCACGGTCGGCACGGCCAGCGCCTGCGAGCTTTCGGTGGCGCAGCCGGACAGGGCGGATACGCCCAGCATGGCGGCCAGAAGAACGCCGGATTGATAGATTTTCATGAGTGGTCCCGGGAGGAGTGAATGGATGAGCAAATTGCGCACAGCGAAATTGAAATTTCTTCACAGCAATTTTACTTGATTGCAAGTAGTCACAATCTATCCAATAGTCACGCCCGCCATTTACTCGTCCAGGTTCCACACGTACTGCATGCGCGTCCAGGACTGCTGAGGCACACCGTCGATGGTGCCGGGCTTGAACCTGCACAGGCCCAGGCCCACTTGCGCGGCGCGGTCCAGGTCGCGGAAGCCGCTGGATTTTTCTATCTTCGAATCGGCCACACGGCCGTCGGTGCCGATCAGCAGGGCCAGCGTCACGGCGCCGGCGTCACCATTGCGCAGCGCGTTCTTGGGGTAGTCCGGCTTGGCGCAGTTGGCCGCATCCACCACGGCGGCCACGTGCACCGGACCCTTGGCGGGGACGACCCGGTCGCCGCCGCTGTCTGCCGCCGCCACCGGGCCTGGAACGGACGGTTGCACCCTGTCGGTCAGCGGCCTGGCCGTCACATTGGATGGCTGCTGCTGCGGGACGTTATCCGGCACCGGCGGTACGTAAATGTCCGGCTGGCGTGGCGCTTCCAGAGGGAGGTCGGTGTACTCCACTTTGCGCGGCGGCTCTTTCAGTTCCTTGACCAGGTCCACCGTCGTCTCCGGCACATGGAATATGGTGATCCTGGAACTGCTCATGACCAGAACGGCCAGCGCAACGTGCAGGACTGCGACGACCGTGATGCCGGTGAGGTTTTTTTCGTTTTTCATGTGCGCTCCGAGTTCGTGTGGAACCTTGAATTGCTAGGTTGTGGAAGAATATTATTCCATCAAATAGAACTTGAAAAGCAATTTCTGTGGAAATGCATCGTGTGATATGCTTCCTTTCAATGGAAGTTAATTTGCGATGGGGTGGTAGATGGAACGGAAAATAAGGGTGTTGCTGGCGGATGACCATCCGATCGTGATGACGGGATTCGCCATGTCGCTGGAAAGCCATGGCATGGAAGTGGCGGGGCAGGCGCGTACGCCGGCTGACGCCATCGCGCAATTTGGCGCCTTGCAACCGGACGTGCTGGTGCTCGACATCCGTTTCGGCGAGGAGCTCACCGGGCTGGACGTGGCCAAGCAGGTGCTGGCGCAGGCGCCCGCCGCGAAGATAGTCTTTCTAAGCCAGTTCGACCAGGACAGCCTGATCAAGGAAACCTACCGCCTGGGCGGCCGCGCCTTCCTGACCAAGGACTGCGACCCGGCCGACCTGGCGGCTGCGGTGCGGCGCGCGCACGAGGGCGGGCTGTACTTCCCGCCGCAGATCGCCGAGCGCCTGGCGCAGCTGTCGGTGCAGGGCGAGCAGTCGCCGCAGTCGCAGCTGGACGAGCGCGCGCTGGAAATCTTCACGTTGATGGCCGAGGGCTGGACCAATGCCGAAATCGCCGAGAAGCTGGACGTGTCAACCAAGACCATCAGCAATATCAGCCAGGCGGTCAAGGAGAAGCTGGGCGTGCACCGTCCAGCGCTGATCACGCGGCTGGCCGTCAAGCACGGGCTGATTGAGCCCTGATGGCGCTGGCGCCATGGCGGGGCTGGAGCGTGCGCACGCGGCTGCTGTCCATCATCATTTTGCCGGCCGCGTACATGTTCATCACCTTTGTCGTGTACGCGTGGCAGTCGCGCTTGACCGCGGTGCGCGAGGAACTGGCCGAGCGCGGCCCGCTGCTGGCCAAGGTGCTGGCCGACAGCAGCGAATACAGCGTCACTGCCGGCAAGCTGGATGAACTCAGGGCCAGCGTCAGCCGCATGGTGCAGTCGGACAGCGGCATCTACAAGGTGGAACTGTTCGACAAGGCGCGCCGGCCCCTGCTGCATATCGTGAGCCGCAGCGGAGGCCAGCCGGAGCCCGCCTACTACGAGGCGCCCATACTGCGGCGCCTGATCTGGATGAATATGCAGACCCGCACCGCGGGCCCTGAAGGCATGACAGTGGAGACCGTGGGCCATGTGCGGGTGACGATGTCGCCTACCGCCATGCTGCGCAAGCAGACCGGCCGCTTCTACTTCGCGCTGCTGGTGGCCAGCCTGGGCTTGCTGGTCTGCGTGCTGCTGGCATGGCAACTGGCGAAGCAATTCAACCATTCGCTGAACGCTTCCATCCGCGCGCTGCGCGAAGCCGACGCCGAGAAGCGCCGCCTGATACGCAAGGTGAACGGCGCGGTGGAGGAGGAGCGCAAGAGCATCGCGCTGGAGATCCACGACGAGCTGAATGCCACGCTGATCGCGGTGCGCCTGGAGTCGCAGCGCGTGGTGGACCTGGCGCGCAAGCTGGAACAGGGGGCCGAGGCGCAGGAAATCGCCGCCCGCGCGCAAGGCGTAATCCAGCTGGCGCTCGGCTTGTACAACAGCGGCCGTGCGCTGGTGCGGCGCTTGCGCCCGGAAGTGCTGGACATGCTCGGCCTGCAGGGCGCGATCGAGGAAATGGTGCGGCATTACGACCGCGCCGGCGCCGGCTGCCGTTTCGAGTTCCACGCCGAAGGAGATTTCTCCGGGCTGGACGGCGCGGTCGCTATTTCGGCCTACCGCACTGTGCAGGAAGCCTTGTCCAACGTGGTCAAGCATGCCAAGGCCACGCGCGTGACGGTTGCGCTGCGGCGTGCGGCAGCGCCGCAGGACAGCGCGCTGCTGATCGAGGTTGCCGACAACGGCAAAGGATACGATCCGGCCCTGGCGTCGGCCGGCATCGGCATCATCGGCATGCGCGAGCGCGCCGATGCTTTTGGCGGCAGCCTTGCCATCGCTACTGGCCATAAAGGCACCGCCATCACCATTCGCCTGCCGCTGGCGTCGCGCTAGTTCTGTTTTTCGCGGCCTTGCTCGCTGCCGTTCATCTGGCGCAGCAGCGTGCGGACGAAGTAGGCCAGCAGGGCGAGGCCTGCCAGCAGCACGGACCAGAGGATGGCGGTGCGCTGGACCGTCGCGGCCGATTCCTGCCGTTCTTGCTGGCCCGGCAGTCCTGCCGCAATGGACGGCGCCGGCGCGCCATGGCCGGCTGGCGCGACGGTAAGTGCGGCGTGCGCCTGCGGCAGGGCGCGCAGTTCGTCGGCGCTGAAGCCGGGTGCGATCTGGGACGGCAGCAGCGCAGAGCTTTCGGCCCCGTCGCGGCCGTAGGCCAGCTGGTAGGGGCCCTTGCCGTTGGCGAGCAGCAGCAGCGTGGATGGTGTCCAGGAAATGCGCAGCGCGGGCCGCGCCGTCGCGCCTTGTTCGGTTTTCGCCACCCAGGTGTCGGTGTGGGTTGCGGCGATGGCCGCGTCGCCGGATTTGCGTTCCATGCCTTCCTGGGTGATACGGTAGAACGTGGTGTTCAGCACTGGGACAAAGAACAACTCTGGCTGGCGCCTGCGGTGACGGCGCGGCGCCGATTCGTAGCGGCCCAGGGTGACAGGGAAGACGGCGTTGGCGGCCTCGAACTGCATGCCGATGCGCTCTGCCGGGATGGCGATGCCGCTGCGGTATACCAGGTCGGTGCCGTTTTTTGCCACCGTGGGTTGCAGCGTCAACGTGTCCATGGGCGGGCCGGCGTCGGCCGTGCTTTCGGTTTCGGCGACGATGCGCGCAAACACCAGCGGCGTCCCGCTGCGCCAGCTGAGGCGCGCGTAGCGGAACCGTGCAGGCTGGATGGCCATGCGGCTGTTCGACAGCGTTTGCGCGTCCGCGTTCGATAGCCAGCTCAGTTCGGCGGCGCCGGCGGGTTCCCAGCGCTGCAAGTCGCTACTGGTTTCCAGCCACAGCTGCGCGCTGTAGCTGCGCGTGCCAGGCGGAAGTTCGAAGCGCAGCGCGGACACCGGGGGCGGCTGGCCTTGTGCATCTTTTGCCGCATCGACTTCCAGTATCAGCCGGGACAGCGATTCCTGGCGCGCCGCCGCCGGAAACGCCGGGCTGCTGGCGACCGACAGCAGGCGCCCGCTGCCGTCGGTCCGGATATCCAGCCGCCTACCTGCCGCACCGTCATCGCCGCTTTGGACGGACCGCAGCGGGAAGACGCGTACCGGCAGATCCGCCACTGTCGTGTGCGTTGGCGCCGGAGGCGCCAGCAGCGCGAACGGGACGCTGGCGCCGTCGCGGTCGAACACGCGCAGATCGTCGAGCGAGCGTGAGCGGGAAGCAAGGTAGACCTGCTGCGGCAGGCGCAGCGCAGCCAGGCCGCTGTCCTTTTGCACGTTGAGCGGGATGGTGTGGCTATAGCCGGCGGCGCTGTCCGCAGGCGCGGCTGCATGGCAGGCGCCTGCCAGCAGCAATGCCGCGGCAGCGGCGCGGCGCAGCAGCGCGCTCATTGCGCCACTTCCGCACGCGGGGCGGCAGGGGGCAGCGGGGCGACGTATCCGATGGCCACCATCAGCAAGCCGGCACCGATGAACGACACGATGCGCTCGATGCCGCCGGCATTGGACAGGTCCACCGCGAACAGCTTGAGCACCACCACCGCGAGCAGTGCCGCGCCTATGCCCCACAGCGTGCGCATGCCGCGCCGCGCAGCCATCCGCATGAGCACCATGGCGCTGACGGTCCACACCAGCGAAAGCAGCGCCTGCACGAACTGTGAGGCCATCAGCGCGTTGAACTGGTAGGGCACATCCATGTAGTTCGACACGGAGCGCAGCAGCATCAGATTGAACCACACGTAGCCGGCGCCGGCGGCGGCCCCTTTGCGCTGCGCGGCAAAGCGGTGCCGGCGGAAGGCGGCTGCGGCCAGCAGCAGCGCGAAGCCGGTGGTCAGGTCCAGCGGATTGAGCAGTGGCAGGTAGGGTAGCGGGGCCATGGCGCCGCTGTTCAGCAAGTTCCAGCGCGCTGCCAGCAACAGCGTCCACACGGCGGCAACGGGCAGCAGGAAGCGCTGGTGCCAGGCTGCCAGCGGATTGAGCGGCCATTCGTCCGCCCGGCACCGCAGCAGGACGGCGGTGGCCGCCATCATGGCCCATGCCGGCAGGTAGCGCGCCCAGCCTCCGCTGACTTCCCAGCCGTCCAGCAGCATGCGAATTTGCTCCGCTGTGCCGCCCGCCAGCAGCCAGCCGGCGATGGCGTGGTTCAGCACCGGCCAGATCATGAGCCACGGCGCGGCAATGCGCAGCAGATGCACCGCTACCAGGGCGGCGTGCGGCAGCGGCCACGCCATACGGGTCCAGGTCCGCAGCGTGTACTCGGAGGCGGTCCAGGCGGCGGCATAAGCGCACCAGGCCAGCGCGCCGGGTGTGTGTCCGGTGAAATGCATCATCAGCAGCATGGCGCCGCTGATGCCGGCTTGCACCAGCCATACCGGCATGGCCAGCTTGCGCAGGCCGCGCCAGTCCATACGGCACGCCAGATGCTGGGCCAGCAAGGCCAGCAGGCTGGCGCCGATGGCGTAGAACGAGAGCATGGCGGGCAGGTCGTGCACGCCTTGGAAGCCGGGGCGCAGGCCGTACTGGTCCGCCAGGCAGGCGGCCAGCGGCGCCAGCGCCATGACGTACCAGGCCAGTCCCGCGCCGGGCAGCAGCGCCTCCGATGTGAGGGCGAGCGAGGTGCGCTCTTTTTCGTCGGCGCTGCGGACGGCGTGGCGGTGGAAGAACAGGCTGGAGAGCCACAGGCCGGCGCCCAGCATGAGGGCGCTCAGGAAGGGACCGTCGAGCAGGGCGACCCGGCTGTCCAGCCAGTCCCAGCGCGTGCGGTACAGGAAGACGCCGGCGGCCAGCAGTTGCACGGCCACCGTGTAGCCGCCGGCGATGCGCCAGCGCATGCGGGCAGCGATCACGCCGAGTAAGGCTGCCACCACCAGCGCGCTGGCGGTGAGCAGGTTGAGCTGGGTGGCGCCGCTGCTGCGGCTGACCACTTCGTACCAGGTGCCGGCCAGCAGCCACGCGGCGGCTATCGCCAGCAGCAGCGTGGCGAGCGGATCGCGCACGGCGGCAGGCACGGCCTGGCCGGCGCCGCGGAATTGCACCGCGACGATGAAGGTGCCGGCGGCCAGGATCAGGAAGCCGAGCCAGATGTTGGCGTTAGCCAGCACGGCGGCGTCGAGGCTGATGATGTCGCCGAGGAAGCCGATCCAGGCGGCGCCCTGCACCAGCAAGCCAAAGGTCCAGGCCAGCTTGCGCTGCTGGCGCAAGCCAACCCATACCACGCCGGCGCCTTCCAGCGCCCAGGCGGCGGCGGTCCAGCGGCCGTCCAGCGCGAAGGGCAGCGCCAGCGTGCCGAACACGACGCCGAGCGCGAGGAAGGATTCGCACAGCAGCCGGCTCGTGGCGCCCAGGCGGCGCCACAGCGCCAAGGCCAGGCCGGCGTAGAGCAGGCCCATGGCCAGGGCGGACCAGGCCATGCCGAATTCCATGTGCTGCACCAGGCCGTGCTGCAGGCCGATGGCGGCCAGCGGCGTGCCGAACACCAGGGTGCCATCCACGTAATGCGCCAGCTTGGGCGCTTGCCGTTGTGCGTAGAACACCGCGATGGCGATGTACATCAGCAGGAACAGGCCAAGGAACAGCTGCGCGGACAGGTAGTGGTCCGGCGTATAGCGCAGCACGCCCCACGAAGTGCCAAGCACGAAGGTGCAGGCGAAGCCGAGCACATTGAGGGCGCGCCAGGATTTTTTGGTGGCGATATAGAGGATGCCGGCGTTGAGGATGGCGCAGTAGCTGAACAGGGCGATGTGGTTACCGCTGCCGGTGGAGACCAGCACCGGCGCCGCGAAGCCACCGATGATGCCGAATACGGCCAGCCAGACGGCGTTCTGCAGCACCGCCAGCACGCAGGCAAAGGCGACCAAGACGGTCAGCAGGGCGAAAGCCAGCGTGGCGGGCAGCAGGTGATAGACGCGGAAGGCAGCGAAAGTGGTGAGGATCAGGACGGCGATCGCGGTGCCTTGCACGGGCAGGCTGATGCCGGGGCGGCTATCGCGGATGCGCCAGCCCCAGGCCAGCAGGGCCAGGTCGGCCAGCACCACGCCGCTCAGGCGCAGTTCGATAGGGGTGTTGAAATTGGCGGCGGCGTATTTGAGCAGGAAGCTCACGCCCATGAACAGGATCAGCAGGCCGAGCTTGGCGACGACATTGCCGCCAAATAGCCAGTCGCGCGCCGCCACCAGCCAGGCTGGCGCCGCTGGTGCTGCCGGTGCGGCTGTTCCTGTTGCTGCAGTCGCTGCAGTCGCTGCAGTCGCTGCCGGGGCTGCCCGGGACGCCGATCTGGCGGATGGCGTGCTGGCTGCCGGGTCCATCGGCGCAGGCGTGGCGGGAGGGGAGGCGCCGGCCGCAGCACCCGGAGGCGCGTACGTGTCAGCGGCGCCCGGCAGGGCAGGCGAGGCGGGAACTGCCGTCGCGGCAGGCGGCACCGGAGTTGATGGCGGGAACGGGAGCGATACGACTGGGGCCGGGGACCGGGCCGGAACCGGCGGCGGCATCGGCGCCTGCGCCGGCGCTGCGGCCTGCTGGGGCGCGGCGGCCTCCGGTGCCGGCGGGGGGGCGGGCTGCGTGTGCTCGGCGAGCAGATCGCGCACTTGCGCCCGCAACTCCCCAACCAGATGGCGCAGTTGCTGCACATCGCTTTCGTTGCCGGCAGCCTGCCGGCTGGCGCGACGCGCGGCGGCGATGCAATAGATCGGCATCCCGATCCAGTACACCGCTGCCGCGACTAATCCAACCATGATCCATTCCATGATGACCTCTGCCGGTATGTTGTCAGCGTATCGTGAGCGTACGCGCGTCCTTGTCCTGCGTCTTGATGAAGCGCACCACCGAGTCGACGGTCACGGTGTCGATCTGGCCCGCCATGCGGCGCTCGTGCGGGTGATCGTCGAACGCCACGTTGGCGCGGAACATGCGCGCGCCGAGCCGCGTCATGGCCGGGATCTCGACGGTGATGGGACGGTAGCCGGCCTGCTTCAGCCACGCTTGCGCTTCGGCGCGGGTCTCCACCTGGCCCGGTTCGGCGCTGGCGGCGGCATAACTCTCCAGCACCCACTGGTTGGAGTTCTGGTAGCGCGTCGAATAGGCGTAGGACAGCATGTTGTAGTTGCTGTGGTGCAGGCGGCGCGGCGTGCTGGTCGACAGCACGCGCGCCAGCCGGGCCTGTATCTCCGGGCTCGGGATCACCAACTGCGCCTCGTACAGGAACATGTCGTCCAGGAAGAAGTTACCGAGGCCTTCGTTGAACAGGCCGGAGGTCGCGCTGCCGCAGTCATTCAGTTCGTGCACCACCAGCCAGCGGCCGCGTTCCTGGTCGCGCCACACCAGCGCCATGTGCGAGTAGCGCAGGCGGTACTTGCTCAAGTCCTGCCCGGCCCGCGACAGGAAGGCGATCTGCGCGCCGCTTTCGTCCAGCGCGCGGCTGGTGCGCAGCGCCAGGTCCATGCCTTTGACGACAGACTGCAGTTCGAGCGGCTTGTCTTCGCAGCTGTTGCCGGCTTGCGCGGCGCAAGGCTGCAAAGCCAGGGCGGCCAGCGCGGCGGCGATGCAGGCGAGGGTCGTGCGGCGCATGTTATTGCCCCACGCGGCTGTGGTGCATCAGGGCCTGGCCCACTTCGTTCGGGATGAAGGCGATGGCCTTGCCGGACAGGACCAGCACGTAGCCGGTGGAGATGGCCGTCACCGTCACCGCCTGGCCCACGGCGCGCGACAGGCCTTCGGTCGCCTTGGCGCTCAGTTTCACCGAGGCCGTGGCTGCGTCGGACGCGCCCTTGAGCACCACCACGCTGCCGTCTGCCGCCGCGTCCACGCTGGCGATGACGACGTAGCCAGAAGCGGCCACCGCCGACATCGATCCCAGCAAGACGATGCCGGCCGCGCCGGACAGCGCTTCGGAAGCACGCGACAGTTCGGACCCGCCGGCGCCTGCGCCGGCACCGGCCGCATTGGCCGAGGATGTGGCGGATACAGCGGCAAGCGACAGCAGGGAAATCAGCAGCAGGCGTTTCATGTTAAGTCTCCGGTTGGTTGATGGACTGCATCATCGCCCCGGATGGCCAATCCGGCAACGTATATGCTACTAGTTGCCAAAAATCGCACGCATGGTATTATCTTTCGATACTTTTTGCGTAGGGCTACCGCCATGTCCCATTCCAGCCTCATGATTGACGCACTGAAACGGCAATTGAAGCTGAAAGCCGTGACGTACGCGGAGCTGGCCCGGCGCATCGGCTTGTCCGAGGCCAGCGTCAAGCGCATGTTTGCCCAGCGCAGTTTCACGCTGGAGCGCCTGGAACAGATATTGGACGCGGTGGGCATGGATTTCGCCGAACTGGTGCAGGCGGCCACCGACGCCCCCCAGCTGATTGCGCAACTGACCTATGCGCAGGAGCAGGAAATCATCGGCGACATGAAATTGCTGGTGGTGGCGGTGGCGGCGCTGAACATGATTCCACTGGAGCGTATCGTGGCGGTGTATAAGATCAGTGAGGCGGAAGCGGTGAAGTATCTGCTGCGGCTGGATAAGATCGGTTTCCTGACGCTGCTGCCGAACAACCGCGTCAAGCTGCTGGTGGCGCGCACCTTCAGCTGGATACCGAACGGTCCGATCCAGACCTGGTTCCGCGGCGAGGCCTACGGCGACTTCCTGGATGCGCGCTTTGCCGGCGACCAGGAGCTCATGAAGCTGGTCAGCGTGATGCTGTCGCCGCGCTCCGCCAAGGCGCTGCTGGAGCGGCTGAAGCAGGTGGCCGACGAGTTTTCCCGGCAGCACCAGGAAGACGCCCGGCTGCCGTATGAGCAGCGCCACTCGCTGACCTTCATGCTGGCGGCGCGGCCCTGGATGCCGACGGCTTTCAAGGCCTTGATGCGCTAGGTCAAGGCCGGTCGGCGCGCAGTTGCGGTAAACCGGGTTGTCGGCCCGGGGTTCCTGATGTATTTTGTCAACATTCTACTTTTGCAAAGACCACCACCATGAGCAAGCCGAGCCAGTTTTCCCTGCTGACGCAGCGCCGCTTCGCCCCGTTCTTCTGGGTCCAGTTCCTGGGCGCCTTCAACGACAACCTGTTCAAGACCGCCCTGATGGTGATTTTGGGCTTCGAAGCGGCCAGCTGGACCACCATGTCCGCCTCCATGGTCACCAACCTGATCCCCGGCTTGTTCATCCTGCCCTACGTGGTGTTCTCCGCCACCGCCGGCCAGATCGCCGACAAGTTCGAGAAGGCCGGCCTGTCGCGCCTGGTGAAGTGGCTGGAAGTGGGCATCATGCTGATGGCCGGGGTGGGCTGGATGTCGCACACGCTGTGGCTGCTGATCGCGGCGGTGGTCGGCATGGGCGTGCATTCCACCCTGTTCGGCCCGGTGAAGTACGCCTACCTGCCGCAGCAGCTCAAGCCCGAGGAGCTGATGGGCGGCAACGGCGTGATCGAGATGGGCACCTTCGTCGGCATCCTGCTGGGCCAGGTGCTGGGCGCGGTGCTGGTCGCCTACGGCAATATCGGCATCGAGCTGGTGGCCGGCGCCACGCTGGCGGTGGCCGTGCTCGGCCTGCTGGCCAGCTACCGCGTGCCGCTCACGCCGGCCCCGGCGCCTGACCTGAAGATCAACTGGAATCCGGTCAGCGAAACCATCCGCAACCTCAGTTTCTCCAGGCAGAACCGCACCGTGTTCCTGTCCATGCTGGGCAACTCGTGGTTCTGGTTCTACGGCGCGCTGATCCTGGCGCAGTTCCCGGTGTACGCCAAGGAATACCTGCACGGCGACCACAGCGTGTTCGTGCTGCTGCTGACGGTGTTCTCGCTGGGCGTGGGCACCGGCTCGCTGCTGTGCGAGCGGCTGTCCGGCCACAAGGTGGAAATCGGCCTGGTGCCGTTCGGTTCCATCGGCCTGTCGCTGTTCGGCATGGACCTGTACTTCGCCAGCCTGGGCTACGCCAACACCGGCGCGGTGCAGTGGCTCAGTTTCCTGGCGCAAGACAGCGCGCTGCGCATTCTGTTCGACGTGGTGATGATAGGCGTGTTTGGCGGCTTCTTCATCGTGCCGCTGTTCGCGCTGATCCAGGTGCGCTGCGAGCCGGCCCACCTGTCGCGCACCATCGCCGGCATGAATATCCTGAATGCGCTGTTCATGGTGGCCGCCGCCGGCGTCGCCATCCTGCTGCTGGGGCAGGGCTTCACCATCCCCGAGCTGTTCCTGGCCACGGCGGTGCTGAACGCGCTGGTGGCGGTGTACATCTTCTCGCTGGTGCCGGAATTCCTGATGCGCTTCCTGGCCTGGATGCTGATCCACACGCTGCACCGCGTGAAGACCATCGACGCCGACCGCATCCCTGAAAGCGGCCCGGCGGTCCTGGTGTGCAATCACGTCAGCTACGTCGACGCCATCGTCATCGGCGCGGCCAGCCCGCGTCCGATCCGCTTCGTGATGGACCACCGCATCTTCAAGACGCCGCTGCTGGGCTGGATCTTCCGCACCGCCAAGGCGATCCCGATCGCGCCGGCCAAGGAAGACCCGTGGCTGATGGAGAAGGCCTTCATCGACATCGCGCAGGCGCTGCACGAGGGCGACCTGGTGTGCATCTTCCCGGAAGGGCGGCTGACCACCACGGGCGAGTTGAACGAATTCAAGGGCGGCATCGCCAAGATCATCGAACGCAGCAAAGTGCCGGTGATCCCGATGGCGCTGCGCGGCCTGTGGGGCCATCTGCTCAGCCGCAGCAACGAGAACGTATTTGAGCGCACCTTCCGCAAAGGCTGGCGCTCGCGGCTGGCGCTGGCCGTCGGCCAGCCCGTCGCCCCGCTGGACGCCACCCCCGAGCTGCTGCGCGCCCAAGTTGCCGAATTGCGAGGCGACTGGAAATAAATCCTACGACTGGAGACAATTCCTACAAGCGAGCTGAGCCCCATTGCACCACAATCGGGGTCAGACCCCGAAGTGGGTGAAATGCGGCTCAGCTCGCTTGGCGGGGAAGCGCGGTTGCGATCGGATTAGTGGGGCGGGGCGGCCAGGCGCAGCAGGTCGTCGAAGTCGACCGGCTTGATCAGGTGCTGGTCGAAGCCGGCGTCCAGCGTGCGGCGGCGGGCGTCGGTCTGGCCCCAGCCGGTCAGCGCGACCAGCTGGATCGCATTGCCGCCGGGTTGCTGGCGGATCAGGCGCGCCGCTTCGTAGCCGTCCATGCCCGGCATGCCCAGGTCCATCACGATCATGTCCGGCTGCTGCTGGGTGGCGGCCGCCACGGCGGCGTAGCCGTCGTAGGCGGTGCTGACGTCGAAATTTTCCATCTCGAACAATGCGCCCAGCGAGTCGGCGGCGTCGCGGTTGTCGTCCACCACCAGCACCCGGGTGCGCCTGCCCGCGCCCGCTTCGGCCACGTAGGGCAGCGGCGCGGCCGGCGCCGCCGTCGGCTGGCCCGGCAGCGGCAGCTTGATGACGAATTCGCTGCCCTGGCCTATGCCGGGACTGTGCGCCTCGATACTGCCGCCGTGCATCTGCGCGAACTGGCGCGCCAGGCTCAGGCCGATGCCCAGGCCGCTCGACATCTGCCCCGTCACCGTGCGGCTTTGTTCGAACATATTGAAGATCTTGGGAATCGCGTCGGCCTCCAGGCCGATGCCGGTGTCGCGCACGCTCACGCACAGCATGCCGGCCTCGCGCCAGGCGCGCAGCGCCACGTGGCCGCCCTGCGGGGTGAACTTGATGGCGTTCGACAGCACATTGGAATAGATTTGCACCACCCGCGCGTAGTCCGCTTCCAGCACCGTGTCCTCGTCCGGCAGGTCCTGGTCCAGGTGGATGCGCTTGGCCATGGCGGCTTGCTGGCTCAGCTCCAGCACGTGCCGCATCACTACGCCGAACTCGATCGCCCCGCGCTGCAGTTCGATCTTGCCGCTGGTGATGCGCGCCACGTCCAGCAGGTCGTCCACCAGCCGCGTCAAGTGCACCACCTGGCGCTCGATCACCTGCTTGATGCGCTCGGCCGGCTCGGAGTCCGGGAACAGATTGGGCAGCAGCGCGGCCGAGGTGCGGATCGGCGCCAGCGGATTGCGCAGCTCGTGCCCCAGGCTGGCCAGGAATTCGTCCTTGCGGCGCGTCACTTCGCGCATCTGGTACTGCTTGTCGCGCGCGCGCAGCTGGGCGTGCAGGGCCGCGATCAGGGTCACCGTGCGCACCGGGCGCTCCAGCAGCGTGAGGTTGCCCAGGCTGATGACGGCGCGCCGCACCAGCAGCGAGTCGCCGCCGCGATGGGTGAGCAGCAAAATCGGCAAGTCGGACCAGTTGGGTTGCTGCTCCACGTAGTCGGCCAGCAGCCGGAAGCCGCTGGCCGACAGCGCTTCTTCTACCGTCAGCACCGCGCCCGCGCCCTGCATCAGCTCCTGGCGCAGTTCGCCCACCGTCTCGCACACGTGGCAGTCGATGCGCGCCATCTCCAGCACCTTGCGGCACAAGGCGGCGTTCTGCCCGGTCGGGGCGTAGACTAGGATGCGTTTTTCCATGGCGGTCAGGGCTGGCGGCTGGCGGGGCCGTGCGCCGCGTCCGTGGCGGGGTGGATATAGGTCGGCACGCCGGTCAGCACGCCGTGGAAGCCGGCCAGGACCGCGCCGACCATGGGGCCGCCCTTGCCGATGCTGAAGTCGCGCAGCGTGCGCTCGTGCCGGCTGCCGCGTTTCTTGAACACCGAGATCGCCTGCCGCACTTCGCCTTCGGCTTCGAAGTAGCGCAGCATGATGACGTTGTCGGCGATATAGCTGGCATCCACCGCCGTGGTCATGGCGCCGCCTATCATGCCGGCCTGCACCCCCACCACGATGGTGACCACGCCGCGCTGGCCCAGATAGGTGAGCAGCTCGTGCAGGTAGGTCGACAGGAAGCGCTCGTCCGGTACCGCGTTCAGGTAGCCGTTCAGGCTGTCGATGACGATCACGCGCGCATCGGCGGCGGCCGCGCTCACCACGGCCTGGGTGAACTGGCCCGGGGTCAGCTCGGCCGGATCCACTTGCTGCACCGTGAGCAGCCCGTCGTCGATGGCCCGTTTCAGGTCCAGGCCCAGGCTTTCGGCGCGGTTTAGCATATTGTTGCGCGACTCTTCGAACAGGAACATGGCGGCGCGCTCGCCGCGCCGGCACGCGGCCGAGACGAACTGCGCCGCCACGGTGGATTTGCCGCTGCCCGGCGGCCCGGCCACCAGGGTGCTCATGCCTTCTTCCAGGCCGCCGCCCAGCAGGTCGTCCATGGCGGCCAGGCCGCTGGAGAGCTGGCGGCGGGTGCTGGAGACCCGCGTTTCGGCCGCCACCAGGCGCGGGAACACGTGCAGCCCGCCATGCAGGATGCGGTAGTCGTGCGAGCCGCCGCGAAAGGCGATGCCGCGGTATTTCACCACCCGCAGGCGGCGCCGTTCGCTGCCGTAGGACTGGCTGGCCAGTTCCAGCGTGACCACGCCGTGCGCCACGCTGCGCACTTGCAGGTCGGTACTGAGGGCGGTGCGGTCGTCCAGGAAGATGGTGGTGCAGTTGCGGCTGGTGAGGTACTGCTTGAGCGCGAGCACCTGGCGCCGGTAGCGCAGCGGGCTCTCGGCCAGCAGCTGCAGTTCGGACAGCGAATCGAGCACGGCGCGCGTGGGCTTGTACTTCTCGATGGCCGCCAGGATGCGCTGGGTGGTGGTGCCGAGCTCGATTTCGGAGGGGTGGAAGATCGAGTATTGCTGGTCCGGGTCGAGCGAGGCCTGGTCGGGGATGATTTCTTCGATGTGGATGCCGTCCAGCGTCCAGCCGTGCGACTGCGCCACCGAACTCAGTTCCACCGTGGTCTCCGCCAGCGTGATGTACAGCACCGATTCCCCCTGGCGCTTGCCTTCATTCAGGAACTGCAGCGCCAGCGTGGTCTTGCCGGTTCCGGGTTCGCCCTCGACCAGATACAAACGGTCGCGTGTCAAGCCGCCCGCCAGGATATTGTCCAGGCCAGGAACGCCGGAGGAAAGAAAGCGGCTCGAATCGTTATTTTGCTGTTCCATAGTGTGTCGCCATTGGGAGATAGGTCGTGAAAATAATAACGCAGGCAAAAAAAAGGCACTGTACGTTAGAGCACATTTGGCAATTAGTTGATTCTGGAAAACTACATCTGGTTACAATTGTGTTAGTTGAAGCATTGTCGATTTATTACAATAGGCGGGTAAAACCCGGTTTTACTCCCCGCTGCAGTGCCCCTGCTGCAGTGTTCCGACCCGCCGCTGGCGGGTTTTTTTTCTTGACAGACTTAGAATGATCGTTCATTCTATAAAAAGATAAAATCCGACACCGTCGAAAGCGAACCATGAAACCTGTTTCCTTGCTCCTTCTTTCCGCAGCCGCACTCAGCGCCGGCTGCCAACCCACCACTGCCGCAGCACCTGGCGCCGGAAAGCCGGCGCAGGTGGCGGCCGTGGCCGTGCACACCGTGGCCCCGCGCAGCCTGGCCATCACCACCGAATTGCCGGGCCGCACCGCCGCCTATCAGGTCGCCGAAGTGCGCCCGCAAGTGGGCGGGCTGATCCAGCAGCGCCTGTTCGCCGAAGGCGGGGACGTGCAGGCCGGCGCCCAGCTGTACCAGATCGATCCGGCCACCTACAAGGCCGCCTACAACTCGGCCAAGGCCGCGCTGGCCAAGGCCAAGGCCAACCTGATGGCCGCCACCCCGAAAGTGGCGCGCTACAAGGACCTGGTGGCAATTGAAGGCGTGAGCCGCCAGGATTATGACGACGCGGTGGCCGCCGCCGAACAGGCCAAGGCCGACGTGGAGGCGGCTGCGGCCGCGCTGGACACGGCGCGCATCAATCTCGACTACACCAGGGTGGCCGCGCCGATTTCGGGCCGCATCAGCCGTTCCAACGTCACGCCCGGCGCGCTGGTGACCGCCGGCCAGGCCGGCGCGCTGACCACCGTGCAGCAGCTGGACCCGATCTACGTCGACGTGACCCAGTCCAGCACCGACATGCTGCGCCTGAAGCGCGAGCTGGAAAGCGGCAGCCTGAAGAAAGAGGGCGGCCAGGCCAAAGTGACGCTGCTGCTGGCCGACGGCAGCAAGTACGCGCAGGAAGGCAAGCTGCAGTTCGCCGACGCCAGCGTGGACCCCGGCACCGGCAACGTGGTGCTGCGCGCGCTGTTCCCGAATCCGAAGCATGATCTGCTGCCGGGCATGTTCGTGCGCGCCGTGGTGTCCAGCGGCGTGGACGAGCAGGCCATCCTGGTGCCGCAGCAAGGCGTGACCCGCAACGCGAAAGGCGAAGCGACCGCCATGATCCTGAACAAGGAAGGCAAAGTGGAGCAGCGCGTGCTGGCCACCGGCAGTACCGTGGGCGACCAGTGGCTGGTCAAGTCCGGCCTGGCGGCGGGCGACCGGGTCATCATCGACGGCTTGCAGAAAGTGCGCCCGGGCGCGCCGGCGCAGGTGGCGGCGGCTCCGGCTCCTTCCACCCCCGGCACCGCGGCAGCGGCAACCAAGCGCGCGGCGCAGTAAGCGAGGACGACCATGGCACGTTTCTTTATTAACCGGCCGATCTTCGCCTGGGTGGTGGCTATCGTCATCATGCTGGGCGGCCTGATCGCCATCCTCGGCCTGCCGATCGCGCAGTACCCCAGCATTGCGCCGCCGGCCATCACCATCAGCGGCGCCTATCCGGGCGCTTCGGCCAAGACGGTGGAAGACGCCGTCACCCAGGTGATCGAACAGAAGCTCAAGGGCATCGACGGCTTGCGCTACATGAGCTCGAGCAGCGATTCCACCGGCGGCATCAGCATCACGCTGACCTTCAACAACGGCACCAACCCGGACATCGCGCAGGTGCAGGTGCAAAACAAGCTGCAGCTGGCCACGCCGCTGCTGCCGGCCGCCGTCACGCAGCAAGGCCTGGTGGTCTCCAAGTCCACCAAGAACTTCCTGATGGTGCTGGGCTTCGTGTCCGAAAACGGCAGCATGAAGCAGGCCGACCTGGGCGACTACGTGGCCGCCAACGTGATCGACCCGCTGAGCCGGGTGGAAGGCGTGGGCGACGTGACCTTGTTCGGCTCCCAGTACGCCATGCGCATCTGGCTGGACCCGACCAAGTTGCAAAGCTACCAGCTGACCCCGGCCGACGTGACGGCTGCCATCACCGCGCAGAACACGGAAGTGTCGGCCGGTGAGCTGGGCGGCGCGCCCGCCATGCCGGGCCAGCAGCTGAACGCCACCGTGTCGGCGCAGAGCCGCCTGCAGACGGCCGAGCAGTTCGGCGCCATCCTGCTGAAGACCACCGCCAGCGGCGCCACCGTGCACCTGCGCGATGTGGCCCGCATGGAGCTGGGCAGCGAGAGCTACAACACCGTGGCCCGCTTTAACGGCAACGCCGCCACCGGCGTGGCCATCAAGCTGGCCACCGGCGCCAACGCGCTGGACACGGCCAAGGCCGTCAATGCCAAGATCGAGCAGCTGTCCAAGCAGTTCCCGGCCGGCATGAAGGCCGAAGTGGCCTTCGACACCACGCCCTTCGTCAAGCTGTCCATCGAAGAAGTGGTGAAGACGCTGGTGGAGGCGGTGATCCTGGTGTTCCTGGTGATGTATCTGTTCCTGCAGAATTTCCGCGCCACGCTGATCCCGACCATGGCCGTGCCGGTGGTGCTGCTGGGGACCTTCGGCGTGCTGTCGGTGCTGGGCTACTCCATCAACACCCTGACCATGTTCGCCATGGTGCTGGCGATCGGCCTGCTGGTCGACGACGCCATCGTGGTGGTGGAAAACGTCGAGCGCGTGATGACGGAAGAAGGCTTGCCGCCGAAAGAGGCGACCACCAAGTCCATGAGCCAGATCACCGGCGCGCTGGTGGGCATCGCGCTGGTGCTGTCGGCCGTGTTCGTGCCGATGGCCTTCTTCGGCGGCTCCACCGGCGTGATCTACCGCCAGTTCGCCGTCACCATCGTGTCGGCCATGACGCTGTCGGTACTGGTGGCCATGGTGTTTACTCCGGCGCTGTGCGCCACCTTGCTCAAGCCTGTGGCCAAGGGCCACCAGCCTGCCAGCACCGGTTTCTTCGGCTGGTTCAACCGTACGTTCGAGCGCGGCAGCAGCAAGTACGAAGGCTGGGTGGGCGGCATGCTCAAGCGCGGCAAGCGCTCCATGCTGCTGTACGGCGTGCTGATCGCCATCCTGGCGGTGGTGTTCATGCGCCTGCCCACTTCCTTCCTGCCGGAAGAGGACCAGGGCGTGCTGTTCGCGCAGATCCAGCTGCCGGCCGGCGCCACGCAGCAGCGCACCCTGAAAGTGATCGAACAGGTGGAGCAGCATTTCCTGACCAATGAAAAGCAGAACGTGGCCTCCATCTTCACCGTGGCCGGCTTCAGCTTCGGCGGCAACGGCCAGAACACCGGCATCGCCTTCGTGCGCATGAAGGACTGGGCCGAGCGTCCGGGCGCGGAAGCCAACGTGAAAGCCATCGTCGGCCGCGCCATGGGCAGCTTCTCGCAGATCCGCGACGCCTTCGTGTTCGCTTTCGCGCCGCCTGCGGTGCTGGAGCTGGGCAACGCCAGCGGCTTCGACCTGCAGCTGCAGGACCAGGCCGGGCTGGGGCACGAAGCCCTGATGGGCGCGCGCAACCAGCTGCTGGGCATGGCTTCCAAGAGCCCGCTGCTGGTGGGTGTGCGCCCCAACGGCCAGGACGATACGCCGCAGTACAAGATCACCGTGGACCAGCAGAAGGCCACCGCGCTGGGCTTGTCCATCGCCGACGTGAACCGCGTGCTGAGCACGGGCTGGGGCTCGTCCTATGTGAACGACTTCGTCGACCGCGGCCGCGTGAAGAAGGTGTACCTGCAAGGCCAGCCGGATTCGCGCATGGCGCCGGAAGACCTGGGCAAGTGGTTCGTCCGCAATAACGCCGGCGAGATGGTGCCGTTCTCCGCCTTCGCCAGCGGCCAGTGGATCTACGCCTCGCCGCGCCTGGAACGCTTCAACGGCCTGTCGTCGGTGAACGTGCAGGGCATGCCGGCGCCGGGCGTCAGTTCGGGCGCGGCCATGGCCGAAATCGAAAAGCTGGCGGCCCAGCTGCCGGCCGGCATCGGCTTCGAGTGGAATGGCCTGTCGGTGGAGGAGCGCGATTCGGGTTCCCAGACCACGGTGCTGTACACCTTGTCGCTGCTGATGGTGTTCCTGTGCCTGGCCGCGTTGTACGAAAGCTGGTCGGTGCCGTTCTCGGTGCTGCTGGTGGTGCCGCTGGGCGTGATCGGCACGGTGCTGGCCACCTGGGGCTTCCACCTGGCGAACGACGTGTACTTCCAGGTCGGCCTGCTGACCGTGGTCGGCCTGGCGGCAAAGAACGCCATCCTGATCGTGGAATTCGCCAAGGAGCTGGAGGAGCAGGGTATGGAACTGAAGGCGGCCACGCTGAAAGCGGTGCGCCTGCGCCTGCGTCCCATCCTGATGACCTCGATCGCCTTCGGCCTGGGCGTGCTGCCCCTGGCCATCGCGAGCGGCGCCGGTTCGGGCAGCCAGAACGCCATCGGCGTTGGCGTGTTGGGCGGCATGCTGACGGCCACCTTCCTCGGCATCTTCTTCGTGCCGGTATTCTTCGTGCTGGTGCGCGGCCTGTTCCAGAAACACGAGCCCGCCGCCGCTGCCAGCACCGTAGCAGGAGTGCATTGATATGCAAAAGACTTTACTTTCCCTGGCCGCCGCGGCTTGCGCGGCGACCTTCCTGAGCGCGTGCAGCCTGGCCCCGGTGTACCAACGCCCGGCCGCGCCGGTGACGGCGGGCTGGCCGCAAGGCGATGCCTACCGGCCGGCCCCGGTGGCGGCGGACGCCAAGCCGGCCGCCGACATCGCCTGGCGCGACTACTTTGCCGACGAGCGCCTGCGCCAGGTGATCGCGCTGGCGCTGGCCAACAACCGCGACCTGCGCGTTTCGGCGCTCAACATCGAGAAGGCGCGCGCGCAGTACGGCATCCAGCGCGCCGCGCTGGTGCCCAGCGTAACCGCCTCCGGCGGCCAGAGCGCCACCCGCACCGCGGACAATATGAGCGCCGGCGGCCAAGGGCAAATCAACCGCCAGTACACGGCCAACCTGGGCGTGTCCTACGAGCTGGACTTCTTCGGCAAGGTGCGCAGCCTGTCGGAGGCGGCCCTGCAGCAGTACCTGGGCACCGAGGAAGCGCGCCGCGCGCAGCAAATCAGCCTGGTGGCCGAAACGGCCAGCACCTGGCTGGCGCTGCAAGCGGACCGCGAGCGCCTGCGCCTGGCGGCGGACACGCTGAAAAGCCAGCAGATCACCTATGAGCTGAGCAAGCGCCGCTTTGCGGCGGGCGCCACCTCCGGGCTGGACATGTACGAAGCGCAGACCAGCGTGGAAGCGGCCCGCAACGACATGGCGGTATACACCGCGCAGGTGGCGCAGGGCGAGAATGCGCTGGCGCTGGTGGTGGGCGCGGCCGTGCCGGCCGAGCTGCAACAGCAGCAGGCGCCGCTGGCCAGCGTGGCGGCGATGGCCGAGCTGCCGGCCGGCCTGCCGTCCGAAGTGCTGCAGCGCCGTCCGGACGTGCTGGGCGCCGAGCGCACGCTGCAAGCGGCCAACGCCAATATCGGCGCGGCGCGCGCGGCCTTCTTCCCCAGCATTTCGCTGACCGGCACGGCCGGCAGCGCCAGCGGCAACCTGTCCGGGCTGTTCAAGGCCGGTTCGGGCACCTGGAGCTTCCTGCCGCAGATTCATCTGCCCATCTTCAACGGCGGCGCCAACACGGCCAACCTGACCGTGGCCAAGGTGGAGCGCGACATCGCCGTGGCGCGCTACGAGCAGGCCATCCAGTCGGCCTTCCGCGAAGTGGCGGATGCGCTGGCCCAGCGCGGCACGCTGGACGAGCGCCTGGCCTCGCAGGTGGCGCTGGCGGACGCGTCGCAAAAGAGCTTCCGCATCCATGAAGCGCGCTACCAGAAAGGCTCCGAGTCCTACCTGAACGCGCTGGTGTCGCAGCGCGCGCTGTACGCGGCCCAGCAAAGCCTGATCTCGGCCCGCCTGGCGCGCGCCGACAACCAGGTCACCTTGTACAAGGTGCTGGGCGGCGGTTACCGGTAACGATGGGGGCTGCGGCTAGGACGGCCGCCATTCCATGGCGGCGTGCAGGCCGTCCAGGCCTTGCATGATGAAGTCGCAGCGCTGGCACAGCCGCTGCGCCGGATTGCCGATCAGGACATTGAGCCGCACCGGCAGGTGCAGGCGCTGGCCGTGCGCCTGCAGGCCGCGCAGCAAGCCCTTGCCGATGCCGCGGCCCCGGTACTCGGGCAGCAGGGTGATGTCGATCAGCCGCACCTCGTCGTCGCTGTACTGCACATACAGGCGGCCGATCGGGCGTTCGCGCTCGACGATGATGGTGGCTTCGGCGTCCGGGTATTGCAGCTGGAAATCGGTCTGCTGCGCCTTGAATTGGACATTTTGCAACATCGCCTCGGTGGCCGCGTCGCAGCCGTGCAGGCGGAATTCCATGCCGCGCGTGCTGGCGTAGAGGCGCTGCAGGAAGGGCTGGTCGGCCGGCGTGGCTGGGCGTAGCTCAATCGATGGCGCGGTCTTGTAGGTCATCATGGACGACACCCTGTGCTGGTTTATGTTGTCTTTATGGTATCACCAATCCGGCTCGCTGTTACACGCCAAATTGACAAAATGCGCGGTGTTGGCCACAGTACCGCATCGAACACGAGGAATCCAGCATGAGCACCACCGAAAAACGCCATATCGACCCGGAGCGCGCGCTGGTGCGCCGCAAGCAGGTGCTGGACGCGGCGGCGGCCTGTTTCGGGCGCAGCGGCTTTCACGGCGCCAGCATGGCCGAAATTTCCAAGGCGGCCGGCATGAGCGCAGGCCATATCTATAACTACTTCGACAGCAAGGACGCCATCATTGCCGCCTTCGTCGAACAGAACGTGGAACGGGTGTCGCAGCTGATGCGCGACCTGGAGCAGCAGGCCGACCCGCTGCAGTCGATGGTGGACGACGCGCCGCGCCACGTGAACGAGCACCTCGACCCGAATACCTGGCCGCTGGCGCTGGAGATATCGGCCGAATCGGCGCGCAATCCCAAGATCGCTGAAGTGGTGCACGATGCCGACGTGCGTGCGCGCCTGCAGTTTCGCGCCATCCTCAAGGCCGCCCGCGAGCGGCACGGCTTGCCCACCGACGACTTCACCATGGACGGCCTGGTCGAAGCCATGATCTGCCTGTTCCAGGGGCTGGACGTGCGTGTGGTGCATAATCCGAAACTGAACGAGCCGGCGCTGTCGCGCTATATGAGCATCGCCATGAAGGCCATGCTGTTCTCATAAAGGACATGATGACCACTTCCTACATCTTCCCCGCCCACGACATCGCCGGGCTGCAGGTGGCCGGCACGGACGCGCGGTTCCCGGTGCGCCGCATTTACTGCGTCGGCCGCAACTACGCCGGCCACGCCCGCGAAATGGGCTCCGATCCCAGCCGCGAACCGCCGTTCTTCTTCTGCAAGCCGGGCGACGCCATGGCCGTGCTGCCGGTGCCGCCGCAGGGCGTGTCCGAGCTGCGGTATCCGCCGAAGACCAGCAATTACCACTACGAGTGCGAACTGGTGGTGGCCATCGGCAAGGGCGGCAGCGATATCGCCGTGGAGGACGCGCTGCAGCACGTATTCGGCTACGCGGTCGGCCTCGACATGACCCGGCGCGACCTGCAAGGCCAGATGAAGGATGCCGGACGGCCGTGGGAAATCGGCAAGGCCTTCGACTACTCGGCGCCCATCGGCGTGATCACGCCCGCAGCGCAGGCGGACGGCATCGCGCAGGCCGCCATCACGCTGGAGGTCGATGGCGCGGTCAGGCAGTCCAGCCACATCACGCACCTGATCTGGTCCATCAGCGAAACCATCGCCAACCTGTCCACCTTGTTCACCCTGCAGCCGGGCGACCTGATTTTCAGCGGCACGCCCGAAGGCGTCGGCGCGGTCACGCGCGGCCAGACCATGGTGGCGAAGATCGAAGGCCTGGCGCCGATCGCGCTGAAGGTGGTCTAAAGCTTATCGAGGGCGGCGGCGATGGCCCGCAGGCCGTCGAGCGCGCCCATGGCAATGCCGGCGTCGCGCGGGCCTGGCACCTGCGGCGCGCGCGGATTGATGCGCACCAGCCGCCCGCCGTAGTGCTGCACCACGCTGTGGCTGAAGTGGCGCACCGACGGAATCGCCGTGCCCGCGCCCAGTTCCACCACCACCGGCCGGCGCACGCGCGCCAGCCAGGCATGCATGCGTGCCTCCTGTGCCGCCGTGCGGTCCTCCAGCCACTCGCCATCGCCGAACATGAGGATATTCGGCCGCGCCAGCGCGCCGCAGTGGGGGCAGGCGGGCGGCGCATTGCGCAGGCGGCAGGCATCGGTGTCCACTTCCGGCACGAAGCCGTCCGCGCGCCAGATACCGCCGCAGCCACGGCCGCTGCGGGGCCGCATGCATTGCAAATGGTGGATGGAGCCGTGGCACTCCAGCACCCGCTGCGGATCGAAGCCCGCCAACTGGAACTGCCCGTCCACATTGCTGGTGAAGACGCTGGCCCCGTGTTCCATGCGGACTCCCCATTCGCGCAGCAGCGCGAAGCCTTGGTGCGGCACGGTGGCGCGGTACAGCGCCAGCCGGTGCCCGTAAAAGCCCCAGGCCAGCGCCGGATCGTCCCGGAACGCCTGCGGCGATGCGATGCTGCTGAAGTCCAGCCGCGCGCGGCCCAGCGCAGGGTAGGCATTCCAGAAGCCCTCGTTGCCGCGAAAATCCGGCAGCCCCGAATCGACGCCCATGCCGGCGCCGGCAGCTACGATGAGCGCATCGGCCTGGGCAATCAGCTCGGCGGCAAGGTTGATGGAATTAATCATATGTTAAGCATAAAGCACTCTTACCAAAATCCCAAACCTGCTGCTATAATGCTTTCGTTCGTCGGGGCGTAGCGCAGCCTGGTAGCGTACTTGCATGGGGTGCAAGGGGTCGGAAGTTCGAATCTTCTCGCCCCGACCAACAACTAATTTTTCATTGAAAGCCGGCAGTCGCCGGCTTTTTCTATTCTGCGGTCCAGATGCCTACCTTCGCGGCGCCCATGGGCACCCGGGACGTCGTCGTCTTCACGCCGATTAGCTCTGCCACGATCCGGGCTTCAGGTGTTCGGCGCGGCCTTGGCCGGCGTGAAACCGTCGCTGCTCCAGCGTTCGCTGCCCACGCCGTGGTGGACGAAGAACAGGCCTTGCGGATCGTATTTCTGCTTGATCTGCGCCAGCCGCCGGTAGTTGCTGCCCCAGAAAGCGGTCTGCCAGTCGCGCTGGAAGTAGTCGCTTTCGGACACGTAGGCGCCGGCGCCGGGCGCCACTGTCAGCATCTCGTCCATGGCCTTGCCGATCTGGCGGGCACGGTTTCTTGCGTGCGCCCGGTCCGGGCCGCTGCCCGGCATGCCGGGGAATTGCGGCCCTTCGCCGCCGGCAATGATGAGCAGGGCGAATGCGTTCAGCGCGCCGGGGTGCATGGCCGTGTCGCGCGCCGCTGCGATTTCCGCCGCCGGCGCCCCGGCCAGGCCTTTGTTGAAGTGGAAGCCCAGCTGCCAGAGGCGGCTGCCGCGGAAGATGGCCTCGGCCAGTGCGGCTTGCCGCTCCGTATCCAGCAGCGACGCGGGCATCCACGCGGACTGGTAGCCGTGGATGTACCAGCCGGCTTGCTCCAGGTCGCCTTTCCATAGCGCGTGGTGGGGCGGCGCGCCGGGGCGCCCGTCGGGCACCATATAGCCGGGCGCATTTTTCCGGAAGAATTCCGCGTCCCAGAAATGCCGGGCCGGCAGGGCGAGCGACTGATAGGGCTTGTCGACAATGTACTCGGGCCGGGCGCGCAGCCAATCAAGCAGCGGCGCCCAGACGGCATCGGCCTGCTGCTGGCTGAGTCCCTGGAACACCAGCGAGACGTCGACCGAGTCTGCGTTGAAGCAGATCTGCTCGCCCCAGTGCGGATTGAACAGCGCGCTGGCGTAAAAGGCGACCAGGCGGGCGATCAGTTCGCGGTACGCGGATGCCGACAGCGCTTTGACCTTGAAGAACACGGCGCCGAACGTGGCCGGCAGTTCGCGCGTGCGCAAGGTCAGCCGCGTGATCACGCCGACGCTGCCGCCTCCACCGCCCTTGAGCGCCCAGAACAGGTCCGGGTTGGTGCAGGCGTTGGCGATGCGTACCTGGCCGTCGGCGGTGACGACTTCCGCTTCCAGCAGCCCGGCCGCTGCCGTGCCGTAGTTCTTGGAGAAATTGCTGAAGCCTCCGCTTTGCACCAGTCCGGCCACGCCCACCGTGGTGCAGCCGCCGCCCTGCACATAGCGGCCGCCGCGCGTGGTGACGGCATCGTAGGCGTCCATCCACATGGCGCCGGCGCCCATGCTGACGGCGGGCTGGGGCGCGTCCGCACAGCCTTGCGCCACGAAGGCCTCGTGCAGGTGCACCTCGTTCATGCGGCGGGTCCACACCAGCAGCGAATCGGGCGCATCGGACGTGCCCTGGTAGCTGTGGCCGCCGCCTTTGACCACCAGGCGCAGCTTGTGTGTACGGGCGAAATTGACGGCGGCAACCACGTCGGCCGTGTTGGCGGCGGCCAGCGCATAGGCGCTGGGCTGCGACGTCCACGCGTCGATCCAGCCGCTGGTTTGCGTCAGGGCGGGCTGGTCGCCAATCTCGAAAGTATTGGCCAGGTGGGCCAGCGCGGTGGTGCAGGCGGGGCTGGTCTGGCCAGCCTGGCAGGCGGCAAAGAAGGGTTCAAGTTTGCTTAGCTTGCCGGTCACGCTACGGCGCAAGCCGGCCCAGCTGGAGGCTGACGGCCAGCCCCGATCGCCGGGGCGGACCCGTGCGCGCAGGCCGGTCAGCGGGGCGATAGCGCCGGCAAACGCAGGGCGCAGCGCGGACAGTGCCAGGGGCAGCGCCGCCAGTTTCAGCAAGGTTCTTCTTTTCATCGGGCCGGCCTCCGGCAGTTCATGACGGAGGCCAGATTAGTGCAAAGTGCGCGCGGAATCGAAGGAAATGGGGCGAACCGGGGCAGGCCGGGGCGGGCCGGGGGAGCTTATGTTTCTGTGCTGAATTTTGGCGGCGGCGCCGATCGTCGCGCTACCAGGCTGACCAGGCCTACGCCTATCAGCAGCATGATATACATGGGGGGTTCCGGAATCGGGCTGACGGCCGGCAGCTGCGCTTGCGCCGCACTGGCGGCGGGCGCCGCGTTGGCCAGGCTGATCAAATCCGCTTCATTCAGATAGTTGACTTCGCCGGGGACCGGCGGCAGCAGGGCCTTGTTGCTTGCTTGGTACAAAATATCGGCAGCGCGTGCGGTGCCGGTGGCGGCGCCTGCCAGCAGTAGTGCGAGCAGGCTTTTCTTCAATACATTTTGCATGGTGACTCCCAGAGCGATTGCGTATCTGCGGCCACCTTAGCACGAAATCGGACGGGATGTCGCTTGATTAATAATTTCAAATTTGCAATGTTTCTGCTGCGATGCAAAAGTTTCCTTGGCCTTGGTTTACCCTTGCCGCTCAGCTGCGGCGGCGCTGTTCGGGATAGGCCAGCACGCGCGTGATGACGCCGGCCGGCACCGCCTTGTGCAGCATGTAGGCCCAGGCATTGGCGGCGCCGATGCGGCGGTCGATGGTCAGTCCTTCATCGACGTGGCGCGCCAGGACCTGGTTGCTGCGTTGGGGCTGTTGAGTGTGCATGGCGGCTCCTGTTTTTGTGCACTGCAATGATAGCGATTTCCGCCGCGAACCAGCGTTCGGTTGACTTTGGGTACAATCAGCTTATACCCCCTTACTCGGAGAGCAAGTGAAACCCAACGCAGCGGCAATGCCGGGACAAGTGGTGCTCGTACTGCAGGGCGGCGGCGCGCTGGGCGCCTATCAGCTGGGCGTGTACCAGGCCATGAACGAAGCTGGCATCGAGCCGGACTGGGTGATCGGCACCTCCATCGGCGCGCTCAATGGCGCCATTATCGCCGGCAATCCGCCGGCGCGGCGGGTGGAGCGCTTGCGCCAATTCTGGACCATGATGGAGCAGCATTCGGCCCTGTATCCAGGCATGCCGCGCGAGTTCGCCAACGCGCTTACGCTGTCGCAGGGCATCCCGGCCTTCTTTGCGCTGAACCCGGCAACCTGGTGGAACCCGAACGCCAAGGTCGGCGTGGAGAACGCGTCCTTCTACCGTACCGGCCCGCTGCACAAGACGCTCGCCATGCTGGTCGATTTCGACTACCTGAACAGCAACGGCACCCGCTTCACGGTGGGCGCCGTCAATGCGCGCAACGGCGAGATGCGCTACTTCGACAGCAAGAAGGAGGCGCTGAGCGTGGAACACGTGATGGCCTCCGGGGCGATCCCGCCCGCGTTTCCCGCAGTGCGCATCGACGGCGAGCCATACTGGGACGGCGGCATTTATTCCAACACGCCGATCGAAGCGGTGCTGGATGACGAGCCCCGGCTCGACTCGGTGATCTTCTCGGTGCAGGTATGGAACCCGGACGGCAAGGAGCCGCAAAGCGTGCTTGACGTGCTTGAGAAGCACAAGGAAATCCAGTACGCCAGCCGCGTCGCCAACATCGAGCAGCAGCGCCGCATGCACCGCCTGCGGCACGTGATACGCCAGCTCACCCTGCAGCTGCCGCCCGAGATGCGGCGCAGCCCGGAAGCGCGCGAACTGGCCGGCTGGGGGTGCGGCAGCCGCATGCACATCGTGATGCTGAAGGCGCCGCGCCTGGACAGCGAAGACCACACCAAGGACATCGACTTCACCGCCGCCGGCATCCACCACCGCTGGAAGGCCGGCTACGAGGATACCCGGCGCGCGCTGGCGGCCCGCCCGTGGGACAGCGTGGTCGATCCTATCGAGGGCGTGGCGATCCACGAGGACTTTTAAGGCCCAGCACGTCCTGGCATACCGCCAGCCACGCGCGCGCCGCGTGCGACAGGTAGCGGCCGTTCCAGACATGCGCCACATCCCAGGCCAGCGCCGGCTCCACGATGCGCACCGCGTGCAGGCGCTCGTCGGCCAGCCGGTGCACAAAGGGCTCCGGCACCAGCGCCACGCCGATGCCGACCGATGCCATTTCCACCAGCCAGTCCCATTGGCCGCTTTGCGCCGCGATGGCTGGCGTGATGCCGGCCTGCGCGAAGGCATTGCGCAGCGCGCGCGTCAAGGCGAAATCGTCTTTCAGTAACACCAGCGGCAGCGCGGCCAGCTCCTTCAGCCGCAGCGTGCGGCGGCTGCGCTGGAAGGTGCCGGCGGCCGCCAGCGCGTACAGCGGATAGCTGGCGATGGGCTCGGCCTGCAGGGCCAGCGTGGCGTCGGCCGGCAGCACCGTCATGCCGAGCTCCAGTTCGCCCGCCGCCACCTGCCGCTCGATGGCCTGGCCGGTGTCCTCGCTGAGCGCCAGCGCAATGCCGGGATGGCGCTCGCGGAAGGCTTTCAGCACCGGCGTGAACAGCAGGTTGATCATGGGCGGAATGCCGATCGCCAGCGTGCCGCGCTGGCGCGCCTGCGTGTCGCGCACTTCCAGCTGCAGCCGGCGCAAGGTGGCCAGCATTTCCTCGCCGCGCGCGTAGACCACGGCGCCGGTGTCGGTCAGCGTCAGGCGCCGGCCGTCGCGCACCAGCAGCGGCGCGCCCACTTCATGCTCCAGCTGGCGCACCATCTTGCTGATGGTGGACTGGGTGACGTGCAGCGCTTCGGCGGCTTGCGTGAAGCTGCTCAGGCGGGCGGTTTCGATGAAGTAGCGCAGCGAACGGATATCCATGAGTTTTCCGACTGGAGTTGAGGAAATTAAGTCATGCAATGCATGAATGCCCGATTTTATACTGGTCCCACCAAAACATAATGACCTGGAGCACATCATGCATGAAGACCGTATCCGCCTGCCGGCGCTGATGGACAAGGTAATGACGGCGGCCGACGCCGCGCGGCTGTTCCGCAGCGGCATGACGGTCGGCATGAGCGGTTTCACCCGCGCCGGCGACGCCAAGGCGCTGCCGCTGGCGCTGGTGGAGCGCGCCCGCAGCGAACCGCTGGCGCTCACGCTGATCACCGGCGCATCGCTGGGCAGCGACAGCGACGGCCTGATGGCCAATGCGGGCGTGGTGGCGCGCCGCATGCCGTTCCAGTCCGACGCCGCGCTGCGCAGGAAGATCAACAGCGGCGAGGTGATGTTCATCGACCAGCACCTGTCCGAAACCGCCGAGCAGCTGCGCGGCGGCAGCCTGACGCCGGTCGACATCGCGGTGATCGAAGCGGTGGCCATCACGCGGCAGGGCGATGCCGCCGGCATCGTGCCCACCATGTCGGTCGGGAATTCGGCCAGCTTCGCCGCGCAGGCTGCGCAAGTCGTCATCGAAATCAACCTGAGCGCGCCGCTGGCGCTGGAAGGCCTGCACGACATCTACCTGCCCGCGCAGCGGCCCGGCCGCGAGCCGATTCCGCTCACGCACACCGGCCAGCGCATCGGCGCCGCCACCATCGATATCGACCCGGCGCGCATTGCCGCCATCGTTATCACCGATAGCCCGGACAGCCCCTCCAACGTGCTGCCGCCGGACGCGGAAACCCAGGCCATCGCCGGCCACATCATCGCCTTCCTGGAGGCGGAAGTGGCGGCGGGGCGCATGGGACCGGAGCTGCTGCCGCTGCAGGCGGGCATCGGCACCATCGCCAACGCCGTGCTGCACGGTCTCACCGGCTCGTCTTTCCGCAACCTGTCCATGTATTCGGAAGTGCTGCAGGACAGCGCCATCGAATTGCTGGATTCGGGCCAGCTGGGCATGGCGTCCGCCTCCTCGATCACCCTGTCGGCAGCGATGCATGAGCGCTTCCTGCGCGACATCGGCCGCTACCGCGACCGCGTCGTGCTGCGCCCGCAAGAGATCAGCAACCACCCGGAGCTGGTCAAGCGCCTGGGCGTCATCGCGCTCAATACGGCGCTGGAGTTCGACATTTACGGCAACGTGAATTCCACCCACGTGGGCGGCACCCACATGATGAACGGCATCGGCGGCTCGGGCGACTTTGCCCGCAACGGCCAATTGTCCTTCTTCGTCAGCAAATCGGTGGCCAAGGACGGCGCAATCTCCAGCGTGGTGCCGATGACGCCGCACGTCGACCACACCGAACACGACGTGGACGTGCTGGTCACCGAATGGGGCCTGGCGGACCTGCGCGGGCTGGCACCGCGCGAACGCGCGCCGCTCATCATCGAGCGTTGCGCGCATCCGGACTACCGCCCGCAGCTGCGCGCCTATCTGGAAGAAGCGCTGCCGCGCGGCGGCCAGACTCCGCACGTGCTGGAGAAAGCCTATAGCTGGCACACGCGCTACCGCGAGCAGGGCACGATGCGCGAGCTGTGGCAGGGTGGTAATTATAAAAAACTATTGAACCAATAAAATCAATTGTCTTTGTAAATGTTGCCTGCTTCTCTAGAATGAATTCACACCGAACAATATTCTTGAGGAGCAAGCAATGAGCCAGCAGCCACCAATTACGACCGCGTCCGGCATCCCCGTCGCCGACAACCAGAATTCCATCACCGCCGGCCCGCGCGGGCCGGTGTTGCTGCAGGACTTCCACCTGATCGAGAAGCTGCAGCATTTCAACCGCGAGCGCATTCCGGAGCGCGTGGTGCACGCCAAAGGTTCCGGCGCCTACGGCACGTTCACTGTCACGCACGACATCAGCCGCTACACCAAGGCCAAGCTGTTCTCGGCCATCGGCAAGCAGACGGCAACCTTTGTGCGCTTTTCCACCGTGGGTGGCGAGAAGGGCAGCGCCGACACCGAGCGCGATCCGCGCGGCTTCGCGGTGCGCTTCTACACCGAGGAAGGCAACTGGGACCTGGTGGGCAACAACACCCCGATGTTCTTCATCAAGGATGGCATCAAGTTCCCGGACTTCATCCATACCCAGAAGCGCGATCCGCAGACCAACCTGAAATCGCCCGCCATGATGTTCGACTTCTGGAGCAAGGCGCCGGAAAGCCTGCACCAGGTGACCATGCTGTTCTCGGACCGCGGCACCCCGGACGGCTACCGCCACATGGACGGCTTCGGCAGCCACACCTATAGCCTGATCAACGAGGCGGGCGAGCGTGTGTACGTGAAGTGGCACTTCAAGACCCGCCAGGGCATCAAGAACCTGAGCGCGGCAGAGGCGACCCGCATCGCCGGCGAAGACCCGGACTACGCGCAACGCGACCTGTTCGGCGCCATCGCCGCCGGCGATTTCCCGCAGTGGGATGTGAAAATCCAGGTCGCCACCGACGCCGAGCTGGCGGCGTGGGGCGAGCGCACCGGCTGGAATCCGTTCGACCTGACCAAGGTCTGGCCGCATGGCGACTTCCCGCTGCAGCCGGTGGGCCTGTTCGAATTGAACCGCAACCCGGTCAACTACCACGCCGAAGTGGAGCAGGCCGCGCTGTCGCCGTCGAACGCGGTGCCGGGCATGGGCTATTCGCCGGACAAGATGCTGCAGGCACGCCTGTTCGCCTACCACGACGCGCAGCTGTACCGCGTGGGCACCAACCACCAGCACCTGCCGGTGAACGCGCCGCGCTGCCCCTTCCACAACCAGCAGCGCGACGGCGCCATGGCCGTCAGCAACGGCGGCGCGGCGCAGAACTACGCGGCGGTGGAGGCGGGCGGCATCCATGGCAAGGGGCTGGGCAACGGCGAACCGGAGCTGGCGCTGGCCGGCGCGGCGGCGCGCTACGACGGCCGTGGGCACGAGGATGACTACACCCAGGCCGGCAACCTGTTCCGGCTGATGCCGGCCCAGGAGCGGCAAAACCTGTTCAACAACCTGGCCGGTCCCATGAGCCAGGTCAGCGACGAGATTATCCAGCGCCAGCTGGGGCATTTCGACAAGGCCGACCCGGCCTACGGCGCCGGCGTGCGCGCGGCCCTGAAGGCGCGCGGGTGCAACGTGGACTAAGGCGAGGGCAAGGGGGCGCTGCGCCCCCGCCCCGCTGCGGTTAAAATGACGGTCTTGGATCTATCTACACGGGACCGCCATGACCATCAAAATCAGCCAGAACTTCGACTCCGGCGCCATCGAGGTGCTGCGCGCCGATAGCGCCGCCACCATAGAACTGAACCTGCGCGACGACAACGCTGCCGACATCCGCCAGTGGTTCCACTTCCGCCTGCAGGGCGCGCGCGGCCAGGCCGTCACCATGCGTTTCCTGAATGCGGGCCAGGCCACCTACGCCAAGGGCTACGAGGGCTACAACGCCGTGGCCAGCTACGACAGCGAGAACTGGTTCCGCGTGCCGACCTCCTTCGACGGCGAGGTGATGACCATCAAGCACACGCCGGACCTGGACAGCGTCTACTACGCCTACTTCGAGCCGTATTCGTGGGAACGCCACCTGCGCCTGCTGGGCGAAGTGGCCGAGAATCCGGCCGCGCGCGTGCTGGACCTGGGCAGCACGGTGGACGGGCGCGACATGAACCTGGTCGTCATCGGCGAACCGGAGGCGGAGAAGAAAGTGTGGGTCATCGCGCGCCAGCACCCGGGCGAATCGATGGCCGAGTGGTTCGTCGAAGGCCTGGTCGATGCGCTGCTGGACGATGCCAATCCGATCGCGCGCAAGCTGCTGCAGCGCTGCTGCTTCTACATCGTGCCGAACATGAACCCGGACGGCTCGGTGCGCGGCAACCTGCGCACCAACGCCGCCGGCGCCAACCTGAACCGCGAGTGGATGACGCCATCGCTGGAGCGCTCGCCGGAAGTGCTGTACGTGAAGAACAAGATCCACGAAACCGGCGTCGACATGTTCTTCGACATCCACGGCGACGAGGCGCTGCCGTACAACTTCGTGGCCGGCAACGAGATGCTGGAAAACTTCACGCCCGAACAGGCCGCGTCGCAGAATGCCTTCATCGAGCGCTACAAGAACGCCAGCCCGGACTTCCAGGACAAATACGGCTACGCCGCCAGCAAGTACAAGGAAGACATGCTGACCCTGGCCTCCAAGTACATCGGCCACCATTTCAAGTGCCTGGCGCTGACCCTGGAGATGCCGTTCAAGGACAACGCCGACCTGCCGGACGCCTACGTGGGCTGGAACGGCGCCCGCAGCGCCGCGCTGGGCCGCGCCATCCTGCAGCCCATCCTGCTGTCGCTGGACGACTGAGCATGGGCGTCGAGATCGAACGCAAGTTCCTGGTCACCAGCGACGCCTGGATGCAGCAGGGCGAACCCGTGCTGCTGCGCCAGGGCTACCTGTCCTCGCACGCGCAGCGCGTGGTGCGCGTGCGCATCGAAGGCGAGCGCGCGGTGATGACCATCAAGGGCAAGAACGTGGGCGCCAGCCGGGGCGAGTGGGAGTACGAGATCCCGATGGCGGACGCGCAGGAGTTTCTCGACAAGCTGTGCGAGCAGCCCATCATCGAGAAATACCGCCGCCGCATTCCGCACGCGGGCTTCGTGTGGGAAGTGGACGAGTTCCTCGGCGTGAACGCCGGGCTGGTGGTGGCCGAAATCGAGCTGCCATCCGAAGACCAGGCCTTCGACAAGCCGGACTGGGCCGGGGAAGAAGTCACGCACGATATGCGCTACCTCAACTCCAACCTGATCAAGCACCCGTACTCCGCTTGGTAAATGCCGTCTTCCATCCTAGACTGACAGGATGGAAGACGACTGGAAAGAGTTCGCCGCGCGTATCGACGCGATCTTGCCGACCTTGGCGACCAAGGCCGACGTGGAGGCCTTGCGCGCTGATTTCGCGCGCTGGACGCTGGCAACGGTGATAGGCCTGTTTATCGGTTTTGGCGGGCTGTTCGTGGGAATAACGAATACGTTGAAACCGGCGTCGCCGCCGGCCGCGCAGCCAGGGCAGCAGGCTCAGCAGCCCATAGTCATCTATGTTCCGGCCGCGCCGCCGGAACAGCGGCCCCAGCCGCAGCCGAAAAAATAAAGCCCTCTCGCGAGGGCTTTTTGCGCAGGGCGGGTTAGCAGGGCTTGCCCTGCGTAACCCGCCGATGAACGCTTAATGGAAGTGCTCGTTCCCGGCCGGGGTGTCTTCCGGCATTTCGGCGTGCACCAGCTCGCCGGTCGGGTCGGCGAACAGCGGCGCGCCGCAGTCGTCGCAGTATTCGGACACGTAGCGCTCGCCCAGCTTCTTCACTTGCGTCACGCCCAGCGCGTTCAGGTGCTCGACGATCTCTTCCACCGGCGTGCGCGGCTTGAGCAGCTCGGCGATGCTGCCCGAGATCGGCCCTTCCGGCGGCGTGCCTTCCTCGTCCTCCTGGCCGTACAGCGGCCACACCACGCCGTACACCACGTCCGCGCTCTGGCGCGGGGTGAAGGCGACGCGGTATTCGTCGATCTGGCCGTCGGCCGCTTCCTCGCCGAAGCCGGCAATCACGGCGCGCAGCTCGGACGGTTCCACCGACAGGGTGTGCGTCAGGTAGTGCACCGCGGCGCGGATCGATACCGGACGGATCAGCTTGTCCGCTTCGCGGCAGGCCATGTAGTACGCTTCCGGCAGCAGCAGCTCGACGCCGCAGCCCGGCAGCAGGCGGTTGACGGTCGGCAGCGCCTGGATGCGCCACTGCTCCAGCGCGGCCTTGCGCTCTTCGGCGAAGTTCGACTGCAGCGCCGGCATCTGCCAGCGGAATATCGGGCCGCCGTGCGGCGCCACCACGGCTACCAGCAGATAGCGCGTGTCGGCCAGGAAGGGCGCGGTGTCCGGCGCCTTGGCTTCCGATTTGAAGGCCACGCCCTTCAGCGCGGCCTGGGCCAGCTTGTGGGTCTTGCTGTAGGCCTCGGCGTGGCTGCGCGGCAGCTGGTCGATGGAATACAGCATCGAGGCCATGGCCATGTGCGTGCCGTCGGCCAGCAGGTGGGCCGAGAAGTGCGCCGACAAGGTGTTCAGCACGTCGGCCGGGATCGGGCCGGAAGCGATGGCGAAACGGGTCCAGGCCAGGATCGGCGCGGCCACCAGCAGCACGTCGTACTGCGTGCTGGCGCCGTCCGCCTCCACCGTGATGGTGCTGGACTCGCTGACCGCTTCCACGCCGTCCATCAGCACGTCGTAGGCGTTCAGGTCTTCCCGGAACAGGCCGTTCAAGGCGGCGTCGATGGTGTCCTGGTGGCCGGTCTTGAGCAGCTTCTGCAGCTGGGCGTCCAGGCTGTGTTCCCAGCTGCGCTCTTCGAGGCGGCTGGCGGCCTGGCCGACGGCCTGGGCTAGGGTGACGAGGCGCTGGCTGTCGGCAGTGAGTTTGTGTGGCGATTCTTTGGATGGGCGACGCATAGCGCTGTACTAGTCTCTGGAAAGTTCTGTTATCCGTATTGTAGTGGATTCGGGCCGGGGAGGCGGCCCAAATAAAAAACGCCGGACGAATCCGGCGTTTTTGACAGCAGGGCGGGCCGGTTACGCGGCCAGCAGCTGGCGCAGCACGAACGGCAGGATGCCGCCGTGCTTGTAGTAGTCCACCTCGATCGGCGTGTCGATGCGCAGCAGGACCGTGACTTCCTGCGACGAGCCGTCGGCGCGGTGGATCACCAGGGTGGCCAGCTGTTGCGGCTTGATCTCGCCTTCCAGGCCCTTCAGGTCGTACACTTCCTTGCCGGTGATGCCCAGCGATTCAACCGAATCGGTGCCGATGAATTGCAGCGGCAGCACGCCCATGCCGACCAGGTTGGAGCGGTGGATGCGCTCGAACGAGCGGGTGATCACGGCCTTCACGCCCAGCAGCTGGGTGCCCTTGGCGGCCCAGTCGCGCGAGGAGCCGGTGCCGTACTCTTCGCCGCCGAAAATCATGGTCGGGGTGCCTTCGGCCACGTACTTCATGGCCGCGTCGTAGATCGACAGCTGTTCGCCCGATGGCTGGTGGATGGTGATGCCGCCTTCCACCGCCGAACCGTCCGCCTTGGCCGGGATCATCTTGTTCTTGATGCGCACGTTGGCGAAGGTGCCGCGCATCATGATCTCGTGGTTGCCGCGGCGCGAACCGTAGGAGTTGAAGTCGGCTTTCAGCACGCCGTTGTCCTTCAGCCATTTGCCGGCCGGGCCGTCTTCCTTGATCGAGCCGGCCGGGGAGATGTGGTCGGTGGTGATCGAGTCGCCGAACACGCCCAGTGCGCGCGCGCCGGTGATGCCGGAGGCGGCCGCTTTCGGGGTCATCTCGAAGCCGTCGAAGAACGGCGGCTCGGCGATGTAGGTCGAGTCAGGCCAGTTGTAGACCTGGCCTTCGGTGGTCGACACGGCTTCCCACAGCTCGCCCGGTGCGCCCTTGACGTCGGCGTAATTGTCCTTGAACACTTTCGAGTTCATGGCGAACTTCATCAGCTTGCCGATTTCCTGCGAGGTCGGCCAGATGTCGCCCAGGTACACGTCCTTGCCGTCCTTGCCCTTGCCGACCGGTTCGGTCATCAGGTCGCGCGTCATGTTGCCGGCGATGGCGTAGGCCACCACCAGCGGCGGCGAGGCCAGGAAGTTGGAGCGGATGTTCGGGTGGATGCGCGCTTCGAAGTTGCGGTTGCCCGACAGCACGGCCGAGGCCACGATGTCGTGGGTGGCGATGGCCGCGTTCAGTTCCGGCGTCAGGTCGCCGGCGTTGCCGATGCAGGTGGTGCAGCCATAGGCGGTGACGCCGAAGCCCAGTTGTTCCAGGTAGGGCAGCAGGCCGGCGGCGGTCAGGTACTCGGTCACCACGCGCGAGCCGGGGGCCAGCGAGGTCTTGATGTGCGGCGCCACGGTCAGGCCGGCTTCCACCGCCTTCTTGGCCAGCAAGCCGGCCGCCAGCAGTACCGACGGGTTCGAGGTGTTGGTGCAGGAGGTGATGGCGGCAATGAGCACGTCGCCGTTGTGCACCTTGACGCCGTTCGACGTGGTGTATTCGCAGGTCAGATCGGCCGGATTCTTGTTGAAGCCGTTTTCGGTGGTCGGTTTCGAGAACAGTTCGGTGAAGTTGTTCTTCACGTTGCCGATTTCGATGCGGTCCTGCGGGCGCTTGGGACCGGCCAGGGATGGCGTCACGCTGGTCAGGTCCAGCGCCACCACGCGGGTGTAGTCGATTTCGCCCGCTTTCGGCACGCCGAACAGGTTCTGGGCCTTGAAGTAGGCTTCGAAGGCGTCGATCTCGGCCTTGGTGCGGCCGGTGCCCTTGAAGTAGTCGATGGTGGCGTCGTCGACCGGGAAGAAGCCCATGGTGGCGCCGTATTCCGGGGCCATGTTGGCGATGGTGGCGCGGTCGGTCAGCGACAGCGTCGCGGTGCCTTCGCCGAAGAACTCGACGAATTTGCCCACCACTTTCTCCTTGCGCAGCAGTTCGGTGATGGTCAGCACCAGGTCGGTCGCGGTGCAGCCTTCGCGCAGCGCGCCGGTCAGGTTTACGCCGATCACGTCCGGGGTCAGGAAGTAGACCGGCTGGCCCAGCATGCCGGCTTCCGCCTCGATGCCGCCCACGCCCCAGCCCACCACGCCGATGCCGTTGATCATGGTGGTGTGCGAGTCGGTGCCCACCAGGGTGTCCGGGTAGTACACGCCGTCGGCGGCCTTGTGCACGCCGCGCGCCAGATACTCCAGGTTCACCTGGTGCACGATGCCGAAGCCCGGCGGCACCACGCCGAAGGTGTCGAAAGCTTGCATGCCCCACTTCATGAACTGGTAGCGCTCATTGTTGCGCGAGAATTCCAGCTTCATGTTCAGGTCCAGCGCCTTCGGCTCGCGGAAGTGGTCGATGGTGACGGAGTGGTCGACCACCAGGTCAACCGGCACCAGCGGCTCGATCTTCTTCGGGTTGACGCCCATTTTCGAGGCCACGTTGCGCATCGCGGCCAGGTCGGCCAGCAGCGGCACGCCGGTGAAGTCCTGCAGCACCACGCGGGCCACAACGAATGGAATCTCGTCGGTGCGTTCTGCGGTCGCGCCCCAGCCGGCCAGCTGTTTGACGTGCTCTTCGGTGACCTTCTTACCGTCGCAGTTGCGCAGGACGGACTCCAGCACCACGCGGATCGATACCGGCAGGCGGGAGACGTTGATGCCCAGGCTCTTTTCCAGCGCCGGCAGGGAGTAGAACTTCCCCTTCTTGCCAGCAATGTTGAAATCCTTCAGCGTGTTCAGTGTGTTGCGGGACATGACCTCTCCTTCAGTGGGTATCGTCTGTTATTAATTTACGAGTACTGCCTTGGACTAAAAACTCAGCCTTGCGCCGCCGGTTCGGTAGCCGCTGCCGGCTGCAGCTGCTCGGCGTTGCGGCATTCGTTGGCCAGCTGGCGGTTCTGCTTGGAGTCCAGCAGCATGCCCTTGGCGGGAATGCCGATCCAGATCAGGCCATACAGCTTGTTTTCGAAGCGCAGCGCGCCGGTGGTGGTGCCCACGCGTTTCAGGCGGTGCAGGCGCTTCTTCCAGCGCAGGGCAATGAAGTTGTCGTCGCCGGCGTTCTGGTAGATGGTGATCTTGTTGCCCAGCTCGCAGTGGAAGTCGACCACGGCCGAGCCTTCCACGCCCGGTTCGGCGGCTTCTTCCGCGTCTTCCGGCGACACCGGCGGGGCGGCGCCCGTTTCGGACGGCTTGGCCGCTTTCTTGGCGCCCTTGGCGGTCTTCTTGGCGACGGTGTTGACTTCGGCCTGGGCGGCGGGCGCCAGGCACAGCGAGAGCGAGCCGAGCGCGAAGCTGCAGGCCACGAATAGTTTGGAGATGGACATTACTTGCCTTCCGTTGCGGGTTCGACAGGGGTGATGAGGGCGGCCGCCGCTTCCGGCAGGGCCAGGCCCGCCAGGCGCGCGCGCTGCAGCACGGTCCAGTAGTAGCGGTAGCTGGCGCGGTCGTGCAGGCGGCCGTTTTGCGAGATCGGACCCCACTGGGCGCGTTCGGCGTCCTGCAGGATGTGGGTGGCTTCGTTGACTTCGGACAGGCGCGGCGTGAAGGCCTTGATCACCGGCTTGATCTGGTTCGGGTGGATGCTCCACATGCGCGTGTAGCCGAACTCGGCGGCGGCGCGCTGGGCGTCGTTGGCCACCACGGCGGGGTCTTTGATTTCGGTGGTCACGTTATGCGAGGGCACCTTGCCGTGCGCGTGGCAGGCGGCGGCAATCTCCAGCTTGGCGCGCACCACCAGCGGATGCGTGAACTGGCCCGGCGTGCGCATGGCGTTGCCCGGCACGGCGCCGTAGTGGCCGGACACGAAGTCCATGATGCCGAACGACAGGCACTCGACCTGGGGCAGGGCGGCAATGGCGTACACGTCGTGCAGCGCGCCGTGGGTTTCGATCAGCACGTGCACCGGCAGGTTGGTGCGGCCGGCTTTCTGCGCGTAGGCGTTGATGACGTCGATGGCGCGCATGACCTGCTGCACGCTGTCCGGCTTGGGCAGCACCACGTAGGCCAGCTTGTGCGCGGCCGCGCCGCAGATGATGTCGACGTCGCGCTCGAAGTGCGGGCTGTGCAGGTCGTGCACGCGCGCGCCGACGCGGTTGAACTTGTTGTCTTCGCTGAGCAGCAATGCGGCCACCAGGCGCGCATGCGCTTCCTCGTTGCCGGCGGAGGCGCCGTCTTCGCAGTCGAAGGTGATGTCGAACAGGGGGCCAAGTTCTTGTTGCAAGGCAATCGATTTGCGCATCAGCTTTTCGGAGCCGGCGTAGTGGTCGCAGGCCGGCAAAAGCAGCGGCTGGCGCGTGCCCTGGAATAAAACCTCGGATGGATGCATGCGGGAAGTAGGAGTTGTTGGTGCGGAAGGTGCAGAAGGGCTTGCTGCGGGGGAAGCGGGTGCTGCGGCGGGCGCAGACGGAACCGCCGCACTGCTCTCGGCAGTGCGGCGGGTGCGGCGTATGGTCGGCTTAACCGGTTCCATAGCCAGGCTGGCCGGTTATGGCAGCAGGTGTTTCACGCCTTCACGCTCTTCGGTCAGTTCCTTCAGCGTGATGTTGATGCGCTCTTGCGAGAAAGCGTCGATTTCCAGGCCTTGAACGATGGTGTATTCGCCGTTCGCGGTGGTCACAGGGAAACCGAACATGGTGCCTTCCGGGATGCCGTAGGAGCCGTCCGATGGGATGCCCATGGTGGTCCACTTGCCGTTGGTGCCCAGTACCCAGTCGCGCACGTGGTCGATGGCGGCGTTGGCGGCCGAAGCAGCCGACGACAGGCCGCGCGCTTCGATGATGGCGGCGCCGCGCTTGCCCACGGTCGGCAGGAAGGTGTTGGCGTTCCATTCCTGGTCGTTGATCAGCTCTTTGACGGATTTGCCGTCAACGGTGGCGAAGCGGTAGTCGGCGTACATGGTTGGCGAGTGGTTGCCCCAGACGCACAGCTTCTCGATGTCTTTCACCTGGGTGCCGGTCTTGGCGGCCACTTGCGACAGCGCGCGGTTGTGGTCCAGGCGCAGCATGGCGGTGAAGTTCTTGGCCGGCAGCGACGGCGCCGATTTCATGGCGATGTAGGCGTTGGTGTTGGCCGGGTTGCCCACCACCAGCACTTTCACGTTGCGCGAAGCGACCGCGTCCAGCGCCTTGCCCTGCACGGTGAAGATCTGCGCGTTCGCTTCCAGCAGGTCCTTGCGTTCCATGCCCGGGCCGCGTGGGCGTGCGCCCACCAGCAGGGCCACGTCGGCGTCCTTGAAGGCGGTCATCGGGTCGGAGTGGGCGCTCATGCCGGCCAGCAGCGGGAATGCGCAGTCGTCGATTTCCATCATGACGCCTTTGAGCGCTTTTTGCGCTTTTTCGTCAGCGATTTCAAGCAGTTGCAGAATGACCGGCTGGTCTTTGCCCAGCATGTCGCCGTTGGCGATGCGGAACAGCAGGGAATAGCCGATCTGGCCGGCGGCGCCGGTAACGGCAACACGCATTGGGGTTTTAGCCATGATGAATCTCCAAAGTGGAATAGAAAACGATCTTGAAGCTGGGCCTACGCTTGCGGAAAACTGTAATGATACCAAAACCGGCCGGGTTTATTGATTGCCTTTGACCGGTACAGCGACTATGCTCTTCTTGTTCCGGCGCGCGCGGGCGCGCGAAGGCCAAGAGGGACATCGCCGCCGAGTGTAGGCTGGTATGTCGCTTCTGTCAATCATATCTTATGTCTTATATAAGACAGATAAGTTGTCGGGTTTTGCTGGACGGGATCGGGCTTTTGTGGTGAAATCCGGGTCTATGAATTCCGCCTCGTCCAATCTGACCAACAATGGCGCCGCCGCGAGCGGCACGGTCAGCCCGACGCCGGCGCCGGCAGCCTCCGCTGCCCCGTCCGCAGCGCCCGCCGCAGCCCCATCGGCCGCTCCCTCGCCCACCTTCTCCCCGCTGTACCAGCAGATCAAGGCCCTGATCACGCAAAGCCTGCAATCGGGCGAGTGGAAGCCGGGCGAGCTGATCCCGAGCGAAGTGGAGCTGGCGGCGCGCTTCAAGGTGAGCCAGGGCACGGTGCGCAAGGCCATCGACGAGCTGGCGGCGGAAAACCTGGTGATGCGCAAGCAGGGCAAGGGCACCTTTGTGTCCACCCACCACGAGGCGCGCGCCCATTTCCGTTTCCTGCGCCTGATGCCCGACGAGGGCGTGCCGCACTACCCAGAATCGAAGTTCATTGAAGTCAAGCGCACCCGCGCGCCGGCCGACGTGGCGCGCCTGCTGGAGCTCAAGTCCGGCGACGCCGTGGTGTTCATCAAGCGCGTGCAGTCCTTCGACGGCATGCCCACCATCGTCGAGGAGCTGTGGCTGCCCGGGCTGATCTTCAAGGGACTGACCGCCGAGCGGCTGGTCGAGTACAAGGGGCCGATGTACGGCCTGTTCGAATCCGAGTTCGGCACCCGCATGATCCGCGCCGCCGAGAAAATCCGTGCCTGCAGCGCCGACGAGGGCGCTGCCGCACTGCTGCAGGTCGCGCAAGGCACACCCTTGCTGATGGCCGAACGCGTGTCCTTCACCTACGGCGACAAGCCGGTGGAGCTGCGCCGTGGCCTCTATTCGACCGAACGGCATCATTACCAGAATGACTTGAACTAGGCAGTGACCAAATAAGGGAGACGCGCTGCCCGGACGCCGGCCGGGCCATGTTGCGCTAACAACACGCTACCTTGCATATTTTGCAAAGGCTGGCTACGACAAAACATAATTTTGGTTATATGTAACAATACATATTGGTCTGGACTGCGAAAATCGGCGAAAATCGCAGTCTCACAAATTTAGCATCACGTATAGGGAGGTCTCGTCATGTCAGAAGCCGTAAGAGAAGCACCAAAAAAAGAACGGCCGCAATTTCGCAATATCCACGTCACTGAATTGTCCAACTACCGCCTGCCGCTGGCCGGCGTAGTGTCCATCCTGCACCGCATTTCCGGTTTCCTGATGTTCGCGCTGCTGCCCGTGGTGCTGTACCTGCTGGAGAAGAGCCTGCTATCTGAGATCTCTTTCGAGCATTTCAAGGGCATCGCGTCGCATTGGTTCGTCAAGCTGGTGATCCTGGCGCTGGTATGGGGCTACATGCAGCATTTCTGCGCTGGCGTACGCCACCTGATCATGGACACCCACGTGGGCCTGGATAAAGACTCGGCGCGCAAGTCGGCAGCCACTGTGCTGGTCATCAGCCTGGCGCTGACCGCCCTGGTCGCACTGAAACTGTTTGGAGTATTCTGACATGGCAAACAACAATATCGGACCTAAGCGCCTGGTCGTCGGCGCCGGCTACGGCATGCGCGACTGGCTGGCCCAGCGCGTGACCGCGGTACTGATGGTGATCTACACCGCCGTGCTGCTGATCTGCTTCCTCACCGGCAGCAACTTCTCCTACGAAGGCTGGGCCGGCCTGTTCGCCCAGCAGTGGTTCAAGCTGTTTACCGCCGTGACCCTGTTCGGCCTGTTCTACCACGCATGGGTAGGCGTGCGCGACATCTGGATGGACTACGTGAAAGCCGTGGGCCTCCGTCTGACGCTGCAAATCATCACCATCGGCTGGCTGGTTGGCTGCGCCGTCTGGTCGGTACAAATACTCTGGAGTGTGTAATCGTGGCAGCAATCAAATCTGCAATCCCTACCCGCCGCTTTGACGCGGTCATCGTCGGCGCCGGCGGTTCCGGCATGCGCGCCTCCCTGCAACTGGCGGAAGCCGGCCTGAACGTGGCCGTGCTGTCGAAAGTGTTCCCGACCCGCTCGCACACCGTGGCGGCGCAGGGCGGCATCGGCGCCTCGCTGGGCAACATGGCCGAGGACAACTGGTTCTGGCACATGTTCGACACCGTCAAGGGCGGCGACTACCTGGGCGACCAGGACGCGATTGAATTCATGTGCCGCGAAGCACCGAAGGTCGTGTACGAGCTGGAACACTTCGGCATGCCGTTCGACCGCAATCCGGACGGCACCATCTACCAGCGTCCGTTCGGCGGCCACACCGCCAACTTCGGTGAAAAAGCCGTGCAGCGCGCCTGCGCCGCGGCCGACCGCACCGGCCACGCGCTGCTGCACACGCTGTACCAGCGCAATGTGCGCGCCCGCACCCACTTCTTCGTGGAGTGGATGGCGCTCGACATCATCCGCGACGCCGAAGGCGACGTGGTGGGCGTGGTGGCACTGGAAATGGAAACCGGCGAATGCATGATCCTGGAAGCGAAGACCACCATCTTCGCCACCGGCGGCGCAGGCCGCATCTTCGCCGCATCGACCAACGCCTTCATCAACACCGGTGACGGCATGGGCATGGCGGCGCGTGCCGGCCTGCCGCTGCAGGACATGGAATTCTGGCAGTTCCACCCGACCGGCGTGGCCGGCGCGGGCGTGCTGATCACCGAAGGCGTGCGCGGCGAAGGCGGTATCCTGATCAACTCGGAAGGCGAACGCTTCATGGAGCGCTATGCGCCGACCCTGAAGGATCTGGCGCCGCGCGACTTCGTGTCGCGCTCGATGGACCAGGAGATCAAGGAAGGCCGCGGCTGCGGTCCGAACAAGGACCACGTGATGCTGGACCTGCGCCATATCGGCGCCGACACCATCGCCAAGCGCCTGCCGTCGATCCTGGAAATCGGCCACAAGTTCGCCAACGTGGACGCCACCAAGGAGCCGATCCCGGTCGTGCCGACCATCCACTACCAGATGGGCGGCATCCCGACCAACATCCACGGCCAGGTGGTCACGCCGAACGGCGACGGCAGCCAGAAAGTGGTCAACGGCCTGTACGCGATCGGCGAATGCGCCTGCGTATCGGTGCACGGCGCCAACCGCCTGGGCACCAACTCGCTGCTCGACCTGGTGGTGTTCGGCCGCGCGGCCGGCAACCACGTGGTGGCGCAGAACCTGAAGCAGAAAGAGAACAAGCCTCTGCCGAAGGACGCCGCCGACTTCGCAATGGGCCGCCTGAACAAGCTGGAAACCTCGACCGGCTCGGAAAAAGTGCAGGGCGTCGCCAACGACATCCGCGCCACGATGCAGAAGTACTGCGGCGTGTTCCGTACCGACGACCTGCTGACCCAGGGCGCCAAGGAAATCATGGTGCTCGACGAGCGCCGCAAGCACGTGTCGTTCAAGGACAAGTCCAAGGTGTTCAACACCGCCCGCGTGGAAGCGCTGGAACTGGACAACCTGATCGAAACGGCGAAAGCGACCATCACTTCGGCAGTAGCGCGCAAGGAATCGCGCGGCGCCCACGCGCACAGCGATTTCCCGAACCGCGACGACGACAACTGGATGAAGCACACCCTGTGGTATTCGGAAGGCAACCGCCTGGAATACAAGGCTGTCGTCACCAAGCCGCTGACGGTCGATACCTTCAAGCCGAAACCACGTACTTTCTAAGTAGGGCTCATTACCATGCCACGCACTCTCAAATTCAAGATTTACCGCTACGATCCGGACCAGGATGCCAAGCCGTACATGCAGGACCTGACGGTTGAACTGAAAGACACCGACAAGATGCTGCTGGACGCGCTGCAGCGCATCAAGTCCGACGTCGATGACTCGCTGGCCCTGCGCCGCTCGTGCCGCGAAGGCGTGTGCGGTTCGGACGCCATGAACATCAACGGCAAGAACGGCCTGGCCTGCACCACCAACCTGAACGAGCTGACCGAGCCTATCGTGCTGCGTCCTCTGCCAGGCCTGCCGGTGATCCGCGACCTGATCGTCGACATGACCCAGTTCTTCAAGCAGTACGATTCGATCAAGCCGTTCCTGATCAACGATTCGATCCCGCCGGAGAAAGAGCGCCTGCAGTCGCCTGCCGAACGCGAAGAACTCGACGGCCTGTACGAATGCATCCTGTGCGCGTGCTGCTCGACCTCGTGCCCGTCGTTCTGGTGGAATCCGGACAAGTTCGTCGGTCCTGCCGGCCTGCTGCAAGCCTACCGCTTCATCGCCGACTCGCGCGACGAAGCGACCGGCCAGCGCCTGGACAACCTGGAAGACCCGTACCGCCTGTTCCGCTGCCACTCGATCATGAATTGCGTCGACGTCTGCCCTAAAGGCCTGAACCCGAACAAGGCGATCGGCAAGATCAAGGAACTGATGGTTCGCCGCTCGATTTGATATGAGCGACATGGAAAAGCCTGCGCATCAGGCCGACCCGGCAAACCGTGCGCGCCTGCGCTGGCGCGCACGCCGGGGTTTGCTGGAAAACGATATCATCCTGACTCGTTTCCTCGATGCGCATGAAACTGAATTGACCGACGAGGAAGTGGACGCGTTCACGCGGCTCCTCGACTTGTCGGACAATGCGCTGATGGATCTGGTGCTGGCTCGCGCAGAGCCGGAAGGCGAGATCGATCTGCCGCATGTGCGCGCACTGCTGCAACGTCTGCGTCTCGCCTGATCTGCGCCAGGGCGGCCCATATGCTGGGCGGGCCGCCCGCGCCGCCGGAAGTTTAGAAGTTTTTTTTATAAGCCGCATCTCTCCAAGAAGGAAGAGTCCATGAACATCTCTGACAACAAAGCTACACTGTCGTTCTCTGACGGCAGCCCATCGGTCGAGTTCCCTATCTACAAGGGCACGGTCGGCCCGGACGTCATCGACATCCGCAAACTGTACGCCGGCACCGGCAAGTTCACCTACGACCCGGGCTTCATGTCCACCGCAGCGTGCAACTCGTCGATCACCTACATCGACGGCGACAAGGGCGAGCTGCAGTACCGCGGCTACCCGATCGAACAGCTGGCCGTGAACGCCGACTTCATGGAGTCGTGCTACCTGCTGCTGAACGGCGAACTGCCGAATGTCGAGCAGAAGGCCAAATTCGTCGACACCGTGACCAAGCACACCATGGTCCACGAGCAGATGCAATTCTTCTTCCGCGGCTTCCGCCGCGACGCGCACCCGATGTCGGTGCTGGTCGGCACCGTCGGCGCGCTGGCCTCGTTCTACCACGACTCGCTGGACATCAACGATGCCAAGCACCGTGAAGTATCGGCCATCCGCCTGATCGCCAAGATGCCGACCCTGGTCGCCATGGCCTACAAATACTCGATCGGCCAGCCGTTCGTGTACCCGCGCAACGACCTGTCGTACAGCGCCAACTTCATGCGCATGATGTTCGGCAATCCTTGCGAAGAATACAAGGTCAACGACGTGCTGGTGCGCGCGCTGGACCGCATCCTGATCCTGCACGCGGACCATGAGCAGAACGCATCGACCTCGACCGTCCGCCTGGCCGGTTCGTCGGGCGCCAACCCGTTCGCCTGTATCGCTGCCGGTATCGCCTGCCTGTGGGGCCCTGCCCACGGCGGCGCCAACGAAGCGGCACTGACCATGCTGAAGGAAATCGGCTCGGTCGAGAACATCCCTGCCTTCATCGCGCAAGTGAAAGACAAGAACTCCGGCGTCAAGCTGATGGGCTTCGGTCACCGCGTGTACAAGAACTTCGACCCGCGCGCCAAGCTGATGCGCGAAACCTGCCACGAAGTGCTGGAAGAGCTGGGCCTGCAGGACGACCCGCTGTTCAAGCTGGCCATGGAACTGGAAAAGATTGCACTGAACGACGAATACTTCGTGTCGCGCAAGCTGTACCCGAACGTGGACTTCTACTCGGGCATCGTGCAGTCCGCGCTGGGCATCCCAGTGTCGCTGTTCACCGGTATCTTCGCCATGGCCCGTACCATCGGCTGGATCGCGCAGTGGAACGAAATGATTGCCGATCCAGAGCAGAAGATCGGCCGTCCGCGCCAGCTGTTCGTCGGCGCCACCAACCGCGACGTGCCGCCGCTGGACAAGCGTTAATCGCCGGCCGGTAGCAGCACAACAGAAAGCGGGCTTCGGCCCGCTTTTTTTATGTCCGGTCGCGACCGCGGGGCTTGACGCGGCGCAGGCTGCAAAAGTATGCGGACAGGCTGCTGTTCAATGCCGTGTCCGCACGATCCCTTCCGCACTATCGCAAAACCGGATTCCACGGCACGCACGCAACGTGGCAAGCAGTCCACAGGTCATGCGCGGCGCTGCAACCACTGTTCGAAGTTGGGGCGCGTCAGGGGCTGGCTGACGTAATGCCCTTGCATGCCCGCGCAGCCGTGCTGGGCCAGGAAGTCGCGCTGGGCGCGGGTTTCCACGCCGGTGGCCACCACCTTGATTTCCAGGTTGCGGCCGATGTCGAGCATGGTCTTGGCCAGGGCGCCGCTGAGTCCTTGCGCGCCGATCTCGCGCACCGGGGCCGGCGCCATCTTCAGCTGGTCCAGCCGCAAGGCGCGCAAGCAGGTCAGGTTGGAGGCGCCGCCGCCGAATTCGTCCATCGCCATCCGCAAGCCCATTTCATGCACCCCCGCGCTGAGGCGCCGCGCCACGTCCGGATTGCGCATCAGCTGCGTTTCGCGCAGTTCCAGTTCCAGGCTGGCCGGCTCGATGCCGTGGTGCGCCAGCGTGCGCGCAATGTGCGGCAGGTAGTCGCGCTGGCCGAACTCGCGGTAGGAGGCGTTCATCGTGACCGGCAGGCCGGCGTAGCCCAGCTGGTGCAGCCGCTTGATGGTGGCGCAGACTTCCTCCAGCACGCGCCGTCCCAGCGGCACGATCAGGCCGTTCTCCTCGGCTTCGTTCAGGAACATGGCCGGCAGCAGTTCGCCCAGCTGCGGATGGCGCCAGCGCAGCAGCGCTTCCACGCCCACCACGCGCCCGGTCTGCACGCACACATTGGGCTGGTATTTCAGATACAGGCTGTCGCCAGTGAGCGCGTCGCGCAGCGCCTGCTCCATGCGGCGCCGCGCCTCCGAGGCGCTGGCCATGTCGGGCGAGTGGAAGTGCACCGCGTTCGGGCTGCCGCTCTTGCTCTTGTACATGGCGGCGTCCGCAGCGCGCAGCAGCACGCTGAAGCTGTCGCCGTCGTTGGGGTAGACCGCCACACCCATGCTGGCGCCGACCGGCAGGCTTTGGGTTTCGAATTGCAGTTCGTCGGCCAGGGCGGCGCGGATGCGTTCTATCATGCGCAGCGTGAAGCGCAGCGAGGGCTGTTCGGCCAGCACCAGCACGAACTCGTCGCCCCCCAGGCGGGCCACCGTGTCGCTGTCGCGCAGCGCGGACTGCAGGCGCTGCGCCACCATGCACAGCACGTGGTCGCCGGCGTCGTGGCCCATGGTGTCGTTGATTTCCTTGAACTTGTTCAGATCGAGCAGCACCACCGCCACCAGGTGGCCGCTGCGGCGCGCCGCGTGCAGCGCATGTTCCAGGCGGTCGCGCAGCAAGGTGCGGTTGGCCACGCCGGTCAGCGGGTCGTGCGTGACCTGATGCTCCAGCTGGGCGGTGCGCTCCTTCAGCTCGGTGATGTCCTCGATGATGCCGATGAAGTGCGTCACGTGGCCCTGGACGTCGGACACCGGCGTCACCGACAGCCGGTTCCAGAACCGTTCGCCGTTCTTGCGCACATTGTGCAGCACCACCGTGACGGGCCGGTTGGCCGCGATCGCGGCAGCCAGTTCGGCGCGCTGCGCCGCATCCTGCTCGTCGGCGGCCATGAAGCGGGAATCCTGTCCCAGCATTTCCTCGCGGCTGTAGCCGGTGATGCGCTCGAACGCCGGGTTGACGTATTCAATGAGATTGTCCTTGCCGCTGCTACGCGTGATGACGATGCCGTTGTTGGCCGCGTGCAAGGCCCGGTCGCGCAGCTCCGCCAGTTCGCCGCGTTGCTGCAGGTGGGACAGGTTGACGGCGGTGCCGAGCAGGTAGTTGCCGCCGGCCGCCTGCATGCGGGCGGCGCAGAACAGGTAGGGCAGGACGGCGGCGCCGCACAGCAGGCGGGCTTCGATGTGGACCGGGGCGTCGTCCTGGAGTGCGCTGCAGAAGGCGCGCGACACAGCGGGCCGGTCGTCGGGATGGAACAGGTCCAGCATGTGGATCGACCGCAAGAGCTGCGGCGCCAGGCCGGTGGCCAGTTCGACGCGATGGTTCCAGAGTACAAACTGCCCCGCGTCGTCAAGCACGTAGAACGCATCGGCCAGCAGCTCGATCACGTCGTGCAAGGAAGCGGCGGCGACCTGTTGGGCCGCCACCTGCCCGCCATTGTTCATATCGCCCCCATTGCCTTGTTATTGTTGGCCGGCAATGTGGGCGGCCGGGCTGCCGGCGAGCCTGGGCCTGAGTCTCTTGCAATAAGGTAGTTTAGCTCAGGCAGAGGCCGATGGCGCACGCTTTCGCAAATCCGGCCCGGGGGTGTTGCGGTGACGCCTAGTCTTCCTTGTCCAGCAAGTCCTGGATTTCCTGGCGTTCTTGCGGCGTGACGTGGCCGCCCCGCAGTGCCGCCAGCACCAGGGCCTTGCCGGAACCGGAGAAGGCTTTCTGGATCAGCTCTTTCAGCAGGCTGGTCTGCACCGATTCCTGTTCCTGCACCGGCGCGTAGATGTGGGCGCGCTGGTTCTCGTCGCGCGCCAGCAGGCCCTTGGTGTGCATTACCTGCAACAGGCGCAGCACGGTGGCGTAGTTCATGTCCGGCCGCGTTTCAAGGGCGGCGGCATGCACTTGCTTGGCGGTGGCCGGGCCGAGCGCATACAGCAGGCGCAGCATCTCCAGTTCGGAGGCGGTCGGTTTGGGTGGGGCGGTGGTCGTCATGCGGTCTAGAATAAAATATCTAGAACGGATTGTCTAGTAGTGATTGTCCGGTAGCGATTGCAGGCGCTGCGCGATCTCGTGGAACGGCGGCCGGAGCGCCGGCGCGGGCTGCAGGCAGTCATCCCGCAACCGGGCCAGCTGCTCCGGCACGGCGCCATCGCAGCGCTGCAGCAGTTCCTCGAGCAGGCAGCCGAAAGCGCGGACTTCGAGACGTTCCAGGGCGCCAGCCAGCGGCGAACCGGGCTCATGGAAGCTGGCCGCGCCGAAGTCGCCCAGCAGGGCAGATCCTTCGCCGCAATGCAGCACGTTGTGCCCGTACAGGTCGCCGTGCATGATGCCGCGCGCGTGCAAATGGCGCGCGGACGCGGCCACGCCCTGGGCGATGCCGAGCGCGTGGCCCAGGAGGAAACGCTGGTCGGCCGGGTAGACGTCGCGCGTGCAACTGTCGAAGCTGGGCGGGCCGGCCAGGTTGGTGAATTCGGGGGCGATCAGCGGCATCACCAGGGCCGCGATTCCTTGCGGGTGATCGGGCACCTTGCCTAGCACCGGCACCAGGCTCGGGTGCGTGCCGGCGCGGATACAGGCCGCCATTTCGCAGTCCGGCAAGCCATCGCTGGTGAGCGCGCTTTTATAGAGTTTGACGGCAACGGGTTTGCCGAGGTGCGTCGCACGATAGATCTGGCCCGAGGCCCCTTCGCCGAGCCTATTCTCCAATGCCAGTTGATTCCAGGGGATGTGCGCAATCGGATTATCTTCCGCTTCCTTTTCGGCCCCGGCGCTGAAAGGATTGCCGGCATAGCCGAGCCAGCTCAGGCGCGGCAATGCCAGCAGCCATGGCGGGAGCGCGGAAAAATTGTTGGCCGAAATACGCAGCAGTTCCAATGTGGTGCAAGCGGCCATAGTCGCAGGCAGCGTGCGCAATTGATTCCCCGCCAGCATCAATTTCTGCAAAGGCCGGTTGCCCAGTTCGGACGGTAAATCGGCGATCCGATTATCCGTCAATATCAGCCAGCGCAGTTTCGCAGGCAGCGCGTGGCAGGAAATTGAATTGATTCGGTTGGCCTTGAATCCGACCATGCGCAGTTCCGGGCAAGCGCCTAATATTTCCGGCAGTTCGGCAAATTGATTGTTCGAGCAAAAGATAATCCGGAGGCGGGCAAGGCGCGGCAAATCGGCAGGCAGCGAGGAGAGGGCGTTGCCGGACAGATCGAGAATCTCCAGCGTATCGGCCAGGTCAAAAATCTCAGTGGGGAATTCAGTCAGGCCGCAGGCCAGTTTCAGGCGCCTGGCGCCGTGCAATTCGCCGGCGCGCAGCTGTTCCAGGGTTTGCATGTGGTGCACTCGTGCAGGTGAAACGCCGAGTTTACCACCTCGGCGCCTGGCCCGGCACGCCGGTCCATGCACAGCTCTGGCATGATCAAGCCAGAAGCTGGCACGAACTGCGTCAAATCACCACTTCATCTCCCCTTTGGCGACCTTGGCGCTGATGGCCAGGGCGCTTTCCAGGCCAGCGGCAGGGTAGGCGGTTTTCATTGCTGCGATTAATGCGGCGGAGTCGGCGGATTGGGAAATGGCGGTTTCGAACTTGCGCAAATAATCCGCCGTGTAAGCTATGCTGTCCGGGGTCATTGCTACGCCGGGCGCGAAATGGCCGGGCACGACTGTCGCCGGTTTCAGTGCAGCGATGCGGTCCAGCGTGGAAAGCCACTGCTTGCGTGATTCAACGGTTTGCGTATCGGCGGTCCAGACGTGCAAGCCGTTAAATAATACAACGCCGCCGGCCACCGCTTTAATCGCAGGTATCCAGACGAAAGTCCGGTCGGGCGTGGCGCCTGTCAAGCCTTCGATTTTCAGGCTTTCGCCTTCCAGTTTAATCGTATCGCCCTGCAGCGCTTGCGGCATGACAATGGATTGCGGGGCATGCTGTTTCAGGATGGGGCCCCAATATGCAACCTTGGCTGCGGCCTTTTTCTCCATGGCGGCTATGGTGCCGGGCGTGGCGATAATCTTCGCGTCGGGGAAGGCGGCTTTAATCACGTCCAGGCCGAAATAGAAATCCGGATCGCCGTGGCTGACATAAACGGTGGTCAGGCGCTTGCCGCTGGCTTTAATCTGCTGCACCAGTTTTTGCGCTTCGCCACGTGAAAACTGGGCATCGATTAATACCGCGTCCTGCTGGCCTTTTACCAGCACGGAGGCAACCGGGAAAATGGCGGCTTCGCCCGGATTGAATACCTCCAGCGTTAATGGCGCGGCGGAAACGGCGGCGCTTGCGGTCGCGATGGCGGTGGCGGCGATGGTCTGCTTGAACATGGTGGAGTCCTTGTTGGGAAGTTGATGAGGCCAGTGTAAGCCCATCCATTCGTCTGAAAAACAGTGTAAATTGCAACTCTCAATTGCATGGATCGGACCAATGATGGACAGGCTGACGGCGGCGCAGGTATTCAAGGAGATCGCGGAACGGGGCAGCATGATTGCGGCGGCGGACGCGCTGGACATGTCGCGCGCCATGGTCACGCGCTACCTGGCGGAAATGGAAGAATGGTGCGGCGCGCGCCTGCTGCACCGCACCACGCGGCGCGTCAGTTTGACGGCGGCCGGAGAGGTCACGCTGGCGCGGTGCCGCGAGATGCTGGCCCTGGCGGCCGGCATGAGCGCAGCCGGCGAGCCGGAAACGCCGCACGGCCTGCTGCGCCTGGCCAGTTCGCACTCGCTGGCCCAGGCCGCCCTTGCCGGGGCGGTGACCGATTTCCTGCGCCGCTACCCGCGCACCGCCATCGATTTGCAGGTGGACAACCGCGCCGTCAACCTGGTCGAGCAGCGCATCGACCTGGCCATCCGCATCACCAACGGCCTGGAAGCCAATATGATCGCGCGCCGCCTGGGCGACTGCGATTCCGTGGTGGTGGCGGCGCCATCCTACCTGGCTGAGCGGCCAGCGCCGCAGCAGCCGGCCGGGCTGGCGCAGCACAACTGTCTGACATATAGCTATTTCGGCAAGAGCGTGTGGCGCTTCGATCCGGCCGGCGGGCCCATCGAGGGTGGCGGGGCCGGACTGCAGGTCCCCGTTGGCGGGAATCTGTCCGCCAACGAGTCGATGGCGCTGCTGGCGGCGGCGGTGGAGGGCGCCGGCGTTGCCCTGCAGCCGCGCTTTGCCGCCGCGCCGCTGCTGGCATCGGGCCGGCTGGTGGAACTGCTGCCGGGCTGGCGTCCGCAACGCATGGGGATTTACGGCATTTACACTTCGCGCGAGCACATGCCGCCGGCCCTGCGCGCCATGATCGACCACCTGCTGGGCTGGTTCGCCCACGACCCGGCGTGGCTCGCCGCCAGCATACCAATTATGGAAAAGACATGATTGACACCCTGCCTATCCCGCAATTTTTCGTGTTTGTATGGTTGTTCGAACACAATACCGCGTGCTATCCTTAGCGACCGTTTTTTTTTAACTACCGTATTACCGAGTCCTTCCCCACAACTTGATGTGCAATCCGCTAACCGGTCAGGCCGTGTCGCGGAAGGTTAGATTAACCCGCTAATCTCGCGAAGCGCGAAGAAAGGTGAGCAATATGATGCAGCAGCAGTCGTCCAACTCCTACCTGTTCGGTGGGAATGCACCGTACGTTGAAGAACTGTACGAGGCCTATCTCGACAACCCAGGTTCCGTGCCCGATAACTGGCGCGCGTACTTCGATTCCATGCAGCACGTGCCAGCAGTCGACGGCTCCAACAAGCCGGACGTCGCCCACGCCTCCGTGATCGCCTCCTTCGCAGAACGCGCCAAAGCCGGCCCGATCCGCACCGTGGTCGCTTCCGCCGACGCTGAAATGGGCCGCAAGCGCGTGGCAGCCACCCAGCTGATCGCCGCCTACCGCTACCTGGGTTCCCGCTGGGCCAACCTGGACCCGCTGCAGCGCCAGGAACGTCCGTCGATCCCGGAACTGGAACCGAGCTTCTACGGCTTCACCGACGCCGACCTGGACACCGTCTTCAACATCAGCAACACCTACTTCGGTCCTGAAACCGCGACCCTGCGCGATCTGACCAACTTCCTGCGCGACACCTACACCCGCTCCATCGGCGCGGAATACATGTACATCTCCGACCCGGCCGAAAAGCGCTGGCTGCAGGAGCGCCTGGAATCGATCCGCTCCACCCCGAGTTTCACCGCAGAGAAGAAGAAGCACATCCTGGAGCGCCTGACCGCTGCTGAAGGCCTGGAACGCTATCTGCACACCAAGTACGTCGGCCAGAAGCGCTTCTCGCTGGAAGGCGGCGAAACGTTCATCGCCTCGATCGATGAAATCATCCAGCGCGCCGGCGAAAAAGGCGTGCAGGAGATCGTTATCGGCATGGCCCACCGCGGCCGCCTGAACGTGCTGGTCAACACCCTGGGCAAAGCACCCAAAGACCTGTTCGAAGAATTCGAAGGCAAGCATGGCGACGACCTGCCGGCCGGCGACGTGAAATACCACCAGGGCTTCTCGTCCGATATCTCCACCGCAGGCGGCCCGGTCCACCTGTCGCTGGCGTTCAACCCGTCGCACCTGGAAATCGTCAACCCGGTGGTTGAAGGCTCGGTCAAGGCCCGCATGGACCGCCGCGGCGACGCGGCCGGCGCGCAAGTGCTGCCTATCCTGGTGCACGGCGACGCCGCCTTCGCAGGCCAGGGCGTCGTGATGGAAACGCTGAACCTGGCGCAAACCCGCGGCTACGGCACCGGCGGCACGGTTCACATCGTGATCAACAACCAGATCGGCTTCACCACCTCCGATCCGCGCGACGCGCGCTCCACCATCTACTGCTCGGACGTCGTCAAGATGATCGAAGCGCCGGTGCTGCACGTGAACGCCGACGATCCTGAAGCCGTGGTCCTGGCATCGCAGATCGCCATGGACTACCGCCTGCAGTTCCAGAAAGATATCGTGGTCGACATCATCTGCTACCGCAAGCTGGGCCACAACGAGCAGGATACGCCAGCGCTGACCCAGCCGCTGATGTACAAGAAGATCGCCACCCACCCGGGCACCCGCCGCCTGTACGCCGACAAGCTGAGCGCACAAGGCGTGATTGCTGCCGACGGCGGCGACAAGATGGTGGCCGCCTACCGCGACGCCATGGACGCCGGCAAGCACACCGTCGATCCAGTGATCTCCAACTTCAAGAACAAGTACGCCGTCGACTGGCTGCCGTTCCTGAACCGCAAGTGGACCGATTCGGCCGACACCGCCGTGCCGTCGACCGAACTGAAACGCCTGGCCACCCGCGTCACCACCGTGCCGGAAGGCTTCAAAGTGCACTCGCTGGTCGAGAAGGTACTGGCCGACCGCGCCGCCATGGGCCGTGGCGAAGTGAACCTGGACTGGGGCATGGGTGAACACCTGGCCTACGCCTCGCTGGTATCGTCCGGCTACGCCGTGCGCCTGACCGGCCAGGACGCCGGCCGCGGCACCTTCGTGCACCGCCACGCCGTGCTGCACGACCAGAACCGCGAGCGTTGGGACGCCGGCACCTACGTGCCGCTGCAGAACGTGTCCGAATCGCAGGCGCCGTTTACCGTGATCGACTCCGTGCTGTCCGAAGAAGCCGTCCTGGGCTTCGAATACGGCTACTCGACCGCCGAGCCAAACACGCTGACCATCTGGGAAGCCCAGTTCGGCGACTTCGTCAACGGCGCCCAAGTGGTGATCGACCAGTTCATCAGCTCCGGCGAAGTGAAGTGGGGCCGTGCTTCCGGCCTGGTGATGATGCTGCCGCACGGTTACGAAGGCCAGGGTCCCGAGCACTCGTCCGCGCGTCCGGAGCGCTTCCTGCAGCTGTGCGCAGACAACAACATGCAAGTGGTGCAGCCCACCACCGCGTCGCAGATCTTCCACCTGCTGCGCCGCCAGATGGTGCGCCAGTTCCGCAAGCCGCTGGTCATCCTGACGCCGAAATCGCTGCTGCGCAACAAGGACGCCGGCTCGCCGCTGACCGAACTGTCGAAAGGCGCGTTCCAGACCGTGATCGGCGAAGTGGACGAGAAGATCGACGCCAAGAAGGTCAAGCGCGTGATCGCCTGCTCGGGCAAGGTTTACTACGATCTGGTCAACGCGCGCAAAACGCGCGGCCAGACCGACACCGCCATCGTGCGCGTGGAACAGCTGTATCCGTTCCCGCACAAATCGTTCGCTGCCGAACTGAAGAAGTTCCCGAACCTGGCGGAAGTGGTATGGGCCCAGGACGAGCCGCAGAATCAAGGCCCTTGGTTCCAGATCCAGCACAACATCTTCGAAAGCATGGACGCAGGCCAGCGCCTGGCATATGCAGGCCGTCCGGCCTCGGCATCGCCAGCCGTCGGTTACTACGACAAGCACTACGCGCAGCAAAAAGACCTGCTGGAAACCGCGTTCTCGAAGCTGAAGGGCTTCATCCTCACCAAGTAATAGGCCCGCCCTCTGCTAAGGCATGTGGCCCAGGCAGAGGGCATCAAAGAATACAAAATACGGAGTTTTTTCATGGCACAAATCGAAGTTAAAGTCCCACAACTGTCGGAATCCGTCGCTGAAGCGACCATGCTCACCTGGCACAAGAAAGTCGGCGAAGCCGTCGCGCGCGACGAGAACCTGATCGACATCGAAACCGACAAAGTGGTACTGGAACTGCCAGCACCAGCCGCCGGCGTGATCGTGCAGATCATCCAGCCGGACGGCGCCACCGTGGTTGCCGACCAGGTTATCGCCATCATTGATACCGAAGCTACCGCCGGCGCCACCCCATCGGCACCTGCCGCCGCTGCCGCCGCGCCGGCCGCCGCCGCTGCTCCGGCCGCTGCCGCTGCCGGCGGTTCGAAAGGCGACGTGGCCATGCCGGCCGCCGCCAAGATCCTGTCCGAAGCCGGCCTGTCCGCTTCCGACGTTGCCGGTTCCGGCAAAGACGGCCGCGTGACCAAGGGCGACGCCCTGGCAGCCGCCTCCGCACCGAAGCCTGCCGCACCGGCCCCGCTGGCGCCGGCCGCCGCCAAGCCTGCGCTGCAGAAAGTCGCCGCGCCAGCCGCGCCTAACCTGGGCGAGCGCCCGGAAGAGCGCGTGCCGATGAGCCGTCTGCGCGCACGTATCGCCGAGCGCCTGGTGGAATCGCAGTCGACCAACGCCATCCTGACCACGTTCAACGAAGTGAACATGGCGCCGGTGATGGACCTGCGCAACAAGTACAAAGACAAGTTCGAGAAAGAGCACGGCGTCAAGCTGGGCTTCATGTCCTTCTTCGTCAAGGCCGCCGTGGCCGCCCTGAAAAAGTACCCGATCATCAACGCGTCGGTTGATGGCAACGACATCGTCTACCACGGCTACTTCGACATCGGTATCGCAGTCGGTTCGCCGCGCGGCCTGGTGGTGCCTATCCTGCGCAACGCGGATCAGATGAGCATTGCCGACATCGAGAAGAAAATCGGCGAATTCGGCGCCAAAGCCAAGGAAGGCAAGCTGACCCTGGAAGACCTGACCGGCGGCACCTTCTCGATCTCGAACGGCGGCACCTTCGGCTCCATGCTGTCGACCCCGATCATCAACCCGCCGCAGTCGGCCATCCTGGGCGTGCACGCCACCAAGGACCGCGCCGTGGTGGAAAACGGCCAGATCGTGATCCGTCCTATGAACTACCTGGCCATGTCCTACGACCACCGCATCATCGACGGCCGCGAAGCCGTGCTGGGCCTGGTGGCCATGAAGGAAGCACTGGAAGATCCGGCGCGCCTGCTGCTGGACCTGTAATTCACTGGTAATGCCCCCGGCCTCGTTCGAGGCCGGGGAGTCCTTAGCCCGAGGTGTCGATGAGCGTTTCCGAAGAAATCAAGCGTTTGCACGAACTCAACCAGGCTGGCGCGCTGAGCGACGAAGAATTCGCCCGCGCCAAACAGAAGCTGCTCGACACCACGCCGGTGTCGCTCAGCAAGGACAGCGGCGCCAGCGACTTCGCCAGCGAATTCAACCGCTTCCGGCGCTCGCGCAGCGACCGCTGGCTGGGCGGCGTGTGCGGCGGGCTGGGCAAGGTGTCCGGCATGGAGTCGTGGATCTGGCGCCTGGTGTTCACGCTGTTTACGATCTGCTTCGGCTTCGGGCTGGTGATTTACCTGCTGCTTTGGATCTTCGTCCCGGACGAGTCCTGAAAAAGCGCTAACAAGCCAATTCATTAGGAATAAATATGAGCAACAAACAATTTGACGTCGTCGTCATCGGCGCCGGCCCTGGCGGCTACATCGCCGCAATCCGCGCAGCGCAGCTGGGCTTCTCGGTCGCTTGCGTGGACGAGTGGAGCAACGAAAAGGGCGGCCCGGCACCTGGCGGCACCTGCACCAACGTCGGCTGCATCCCGTCGAAGGCGCTGCTGCAGTCGTCCGAGCACTACGAGCACGCCGGCCATTCCTTCAAGGAACACGGCATCGACGTCTCCGGCCTGTCGCTGAACCTGGGCCAGATGGTCAAGCGCAAGGACACCGTGGTCAAGCAGAACAACGACGGCATCCTGTTCCTGTTCAAGAAAAACAAGGTCACCTTCTTCCACGGCCGTGCCGCCTTCGAAGGTGCAGCGACCGCCGACGGCTACCCGATCGCCATCACCGGCAAGGCGCCCGAGACCATCAACGCCAAGCAAGTCATCGTCGCCACCGGCTCCAACGCGCGCGCGCTGCCGGGTGCGGACTTCGACGAGAAACTGATCCTGTCGAACACCGGCGCCCTGGCAATCGACGCCGTGCCGGCCAAGCTGGGCGTGATCGGCGCCGGCGTGATCGGCCTGGAAATGGGTTCCGTATGGCGCCGCCTGGGTTCCGAAGTGACCGTGCTGGAAGGCCTGCCGAGCTTCCTGGGCGCCGTGGACGAGCAGATCGCCAAGGAAGCCAACAAGCTGTTTACCAAGCAGGGCCTGAAAATCTCCCTGGGCTGCAAGATCAACTCGGTCACCAAGGGCGCCGACAACGTCACCGTCGAGTACAACGACGCCAAGGGCGAAGCCGTGACCGCCGTGTTCGACAAGCTGATCGTGTCGATCGGCCGCACCCCGAACACCAACGGCCTGGGCGCCGACAAGGCCGGCCTGGCGCTGGACGAGCGCGGCTTCGTCGCCGTCGATGGCGACTGCAAGACCAACCTGCCGAACGTATGGGCGATTGGCGACGTGGTGCGCGGCCCGATGCTGGCGCACAAGGCCGAAGAAGAAGGCGTTGCCGTTGCCGAGCGCATCGCCGGCCAGCACGGCCACACCAACTTCGACACCATTCCCTGGGTGATCTACACCTCGCCGGAGATCGCGTGGGTAGGCCGCACCGAGCAGCAACTCAAGGCCGACGGCACGCCGTACAAGGCAGGCACCTTCCCGTTCCTGGCCAACGGCCGCGCACGCGCGCTGGGCGACACCTCGGGCATGGTCAAGTTCCTGGCGCACGCCGAGACCGACGAAATCCTGGGCGTGCACATCATCGGCCCGATGGCTTCCGAGCTGATCTCCGAAGCCGTGGTGGCGATGGAGTTCAAGGCCTCGGCCGAAGACATCGCCCGCATCTGCCACGCCCACCCATCGCTGTCCGAAGCAACCAAAGAAGCCGCGCTGGCCATCGACAAGCGCACGCTGAACTTCTAAGGTAGTGCTTCCACGGCCGGACGGGCGCGCACGCGCCGTCCGGCCTTTTGCCGTTTTAGGCGGCCGATTAAAGCGACACCATCATGAATGTCCAAGAGTTCTACCAGCACGCGCTGACGCAGCGCGACTTCAAGGCCGACGCCGCCCAGCAGCGCGCCGTCGACCGCCTGCAGCTTTGCTACGACGAGTGGGTTGACTACAAGGCCCGGCGCTCGAACAGCTTCAAGCGCTTCATCAACCGTCCCGACGTGCCGCGCGGCGTGTACATGTGGGGCGGGGTGGGGCGCGGCAAGTCCTTCCTGATGGACAGCTTCTATTCGGTGGTGCCGCTGGTGCGCAAGACGCGCCTGCACTTCCACGAATTCATGCGCGACATCCACCGCCAGCTCGACGAGCTCAAGGGCGTGGCCAATCCGCTGGAGGAAGTGGCGCGCAAGGTGGCCAAGAAGTACCGCCTGATCTGCTTCGACGAATTCCACATTTCCGACGTGGCCGACGCCATGATCATGTACAACCTGCTGTCGGCCCTGTTCGACAACGGCGTGTCCTTCATCATGACCTCCAACTACGACCCGGAGCTGCTGTACCCGGACGGCCTGCACCGCGACCGCATCCTGCCCACCATCGCCCTGCTCAAGCAGAAGATGGACGTGATGAACGTGGACGCCGGCGTGGACTATCGCGGCCGCGCGCTGGAACAGGTCGATTCCTACTACACGCCGCTGGGCGCCGAGACCGACCGCAAGCTGCGCGAAGCCTACGCCCGCATCGCCGAAACCGCCGACGACGATCCGCACGTGACCATTGAAAGCCGCCAGATCCGCGCGCTGCGCCGCGCCGGCACCATCATCTGGTTCGACTTCGCCACCCTGTGCGGCGGCCCGCGCTCGCAGAACGACTATCTGGAGATCGCCAGCCAGTTCCATACCGTGATATTGTCCGGCATACCGATGATGTCGGCCGGCCAGTCGTCCGAAGCGCGCCGCTTCACCTGGCTGATCGACGTCTTCTACGACCAGAAGGTCAAGCTCATCATGTCGGCCGAAGTCGAGCCGGAGGAGCTGTACACCAGCGGCATGCTGGCCAATGAATTTCACCGTACCGTGTCGCGCATCGTGGAGATGCAGTCGCGCGAGTACATGGACAAGGAACAGCGCGGCGCAGCCGAAGCGCTGTCGTAACGACAGGATGAACATGGCAAAGTACTTCAATCTGGCGGCGCTGCTCGCAAGCGCCGCCCTGGCGGCGGCGCTGCCGGCACAGGCCCAGAAAATCGGGCAGGCGCCGCTGGGCGAACCGGCCGTCCCGCAGTCGCACTCGGTCGAGCAGGCCGACGCGCGCCTGGCCGAGGTGGCCAAGGGCCGTGCCGCCGTGCAGGCCGAATACGACGCCGCCGAGCAGGTCTGCAACGCCAAGTTCTTCGTCAATTACTGCCTGGATGCGGTCAAGGAAAAGCGCCGCGTGGCGCTGGCCGGGCTGCGCGCGGTCGAAGTGGAGGCCAACCAGTACAAGCGCAAGGCCGCCGTGGACAAGCGCGACGCCGAGCTGGCCGAACGCATGAAGAAGGACCAGGAAGAACTGGCCGGCCGGCTCGCCAACCCGCCCGCGCCGCCGGCCGAGCGCGAGCCGGCCAAGCCGGCCGCCAAGCCGGGCCCCAGCCAGGAGCAGCGCCAGGCCGGGCACGACGCCAAGCTGAAGGCGCAGGCGGCCAGGGACGCGGCCGAGGCGCCGAAACGCGCCGCCAGCGTGGCCGCGTTCGAGAAGAAAAAGGCCGAATCCGAGAAACGCCAGGCCGAGGTTGCGGCCAAGAAGGCCGCCAAGGCGGAAAAAGCCCGCAAGCGCGAGGCCGATGCGGCCGCCCAGGCCGCCAAGGATGCCGAGGCGGCTGCGGCCAAGGCCGCCAAAGCCAGGTAAGCGGCCACGCCAGGCCGGCTTTAAACCGCCTTGCCCATCTTCTGCACGGTATACGAGGGCGCCTCGGTGGGCGGCGCCACCAGCTTGATGATGGCCATGCTGCAGTTGTCGCCCTGGCCCTTGGCGCGTTCGATGGCCTTGTTGATCAGCATTTCCGCGGCCTTGCGCGGCGTGCCGCGCGCCACCACGGTGGCCATTTCCGTCTCGGTGAAGTACTGCCACAGCCCGTCCGAGCACAGCAGGAAGGCATCGCCCGGCTGCAGCCCCTCGTACACGCCCAGCGTGACAAACGGCGCCTTCTGCCGGTTGCCCAGCACGTTGACCAGCAGGCGCGCGCTGCGGTGTTTCTTGGCCGCCTCGGGCGGCAGCCGGTCGACGTTTACCAGGTGCTCGATATAGGCCGCGTCGCCGCTGCGCTCGGCGCACTGCGCGCCGGCGAAGCGGTACAGGCGCGAGTCGCCCACGTGGGCCCACACGGCCTGGCCCTGCGGCGTGAGCACCAGCAGCACCAGCGTGGTTTGCGGCTCGCCGCTGGCGCCCAGCGGATTCATGGCCAGCACTTCGTGGGTCTCCTGCGCAATGCTGCGCAGCAGTTCCTGTAGGCGGCCCAGGTTGGCCGTGTCGCCGGCGCGGTAGTCGTCGAACAGCTGTTTGCTGGTGTGCAGCACCTGCTCGGGCGCCGTGGCCCCGCTGCCCATGCCGTCGGCCAGCACCGCCATCACGTAGCCCGGTGCCCTCGGCGCCGTGTAGAGCGCGGCGCGGTCATTCTGTTGCGGCCGGTTGCCCAGATGCTGGGCGGTACCGGCTTCGATTTTGTAATTGCTCATATGGACTGGCTAGCCTGCATCTGTGCGCTGAGTTAAACTATGCACCGGTAAGCAGTTTTGTTGCAAGCGTAGGGTTGTTGACCAGGCGAAACTGTTGGGAAATATAACAGAACTGAGCAGAACCGAGATCCTGTACCCTATGACAGACGTAGAAGAAATCAAGCGCCGCATTATCGAGCTCGACGTGGAACACCGCGACCTGGACGCGGTCATCGACATGCTGACCCTGGACGGCCACCACGACCAGCTCCAGTTGCGCCGCCTGAAGAAACGCAAGCTGCAGCTCAAAGACTACATCACCTTGCTGAAAATGCAATTGGTGCCCGACGTACCCGCCTGAACCGCACTGTATCGCGTGCGGCAGCCCCATCTTAGCTTATTTTGACCGATCCCCGACTCACGGCTGACGCATCCGCGCCCGGCGCCCCGCCCGCCACCGACCAGCACGCCGAACCCGGCAAGCACGACGCCGAGATCGACCGCCTGTTCGGTCCCGGCGGACCGCTCAGCCCGGCAGTGGGCGGCTTCCGGCCGCGCCGTTCGCAAACCGAGATGGCGAAGGCCATCGCGGCCGCCATCGACGGGCGCAGCACCTTGATGGCCGAGGCCGGCACCGGCACCGGCAAGACCTTCGCCTACCTGGTGCCGGCGCTGATGTGGGGCGGCAAGACCATCGTCTCGACCGGCACCAAGAACCTGCAGGACCAGCTGTTCCTGCGCGACATCCCCACCGTGCGCGCGGCCTTGCAGGCGCCGGTGTCGGTGGCGCTGCTCAAGGGGCGCGGCAACTACCTGTGCCACTACCACCTGGAACGCACGCTGCAGAACGGCCGCATGACCTCGCGCGAGGATGTCGGCTATCTGCGCGAGATCTCGCGCTTCCTGAAAATGACGACGTCCGGCGACAAGGCCGAGCTGGCGCGGGTGCCGGAAAACGCCACCATCTGGAACCTGGTCACCTCGACCCGCGACAACTGCATGGGCGCCGAGTGCCAGTACTACCAGGACTGCTTCGTGATGAAGGCGCGCAAGGAAGCGCAGCAGGCCGACGTGGTGGTGGTCAACCACCACCTGTTCTTCGCCGACGTGGCGCTGAAGGACACCGGCGTGGCCGAACTGCTGCCGTCGGCCAACACCATCATCTTCGACGAGGCGCACCAGCTGCCCGACACCGCCACCCTGTTCTTCGGCGACACGTTTTCCACTTCGCAGGTGCTGGAGCTGTGCCGCGACGTGCTGGCAGAAGGCCTGGCGCACGCGCGCGACGGCGCCGACTGGGGCAAGGTGGTGACGGTGGTGGAGAAGGCCGCGCGCGACCTGCGCCTGACCTTCCCGCAGGATATCGTGCGCCTGTCGCTGCCGCAGATCGCCCCGTCGAGCGGCTTCTTCCCGGCGCTGGAAACCCTGAAGGACGAGCTGGACGGCATGCTGGCCGTGCTGGAAAAGCAGGGCGAGCGGGCCGAGACGCTGGACCAGTGCCGCATGCGCGGCATCGAGCTGATGACCGCGCTGCGCGACTGGAAATTCGATCCCAAGGCCAAGGTGGACAAGGGCGAGGAAGCGGTCTACTGGGTGGAGGCCTACACCAGTTCGCTACAGCTGCACAAGACGCCGCTGTCCATCGCGCCCATCTTCAACGGCCAGCGCGAAGGCGTGCCGCGCAGCTGGATCTTCACCTCGGCCACGCTGGCCGTGAAGAACGACTTCAAGCACTTCGCCGAGCAGATGGGGCTGACCGGCGAGCCGGCCCGCACCTGGCCCAGCCCGTTCAACTACGAGCAGCAGGGCATCCTGTACGTGCCGCAGGGCTTGCCGGACCCAAATTCCATGGGCTACACCGACGCCGTGCTGGACGCGGCGCTGCCGATCATCGAAGCGTCGCAGGGGCGGGCCTTCCTGCTGTGCACCACCTTGCGCGCCGTCAAGCGCGCCGCCGAACGGCTGCGCGGCGAATTCGAGCAGCGCGGCCTGCCGTATCCGCTGTTCGTGCAGGGCGACAAGGGCCGCACCGAGCTGCTGGACCAGTTCCGCAAATCCGGCAACGGCGTGCTGATCGGCAGCCAGAGTTTCTGGGAAGGGGTGGACGTGCGCGGCGAAGCGCTGTCGCTGGTGATTATCGACAAGATGCCGTTCGCCCCGCCGGACGACCCGGTGCTGGCCGCGCGCATCGAAGTGATGGAAAAGCAGGGGCTGAACGGCTTCATGCACCACACGCTGCCGGAAGCGATCATCAACCTCAAGCAGGGCGCCGGCCGCCTGATCCGCGACGAAGGCGACCGCGGCGTGCTGATGCTGTGCGACCCGCGCGTGATCACCAAGCCCTACGGCCGCCGCGTCTGGCAAAGTCTGCCCCCCTTCAAGCGCACCCGCGAAGCCCAAGTCGTGATCGACTTCTTCAAAGGCGTCCCGCCCGCCGACGCCCAAGCCAGCCCCTCCTGACATCCCTCCCGCCAACCCCGCAAGCCACCTGAGCCGCATTTTCCCTCATTCGGGGTCAGACCCCGAATGGACGGGATTGCGGCTCAGGCCGGCAGGCAGCGAAGCGCGGCGTCCAGGATGGCGGATTCGATGCGGCATGGCACACCGTGCGCTTGCAATCAGCCTTGTCCGCAATCGGCGTCAGTCAATTCCTTCCCAGTTGCCGCGATGCTTACAAGCAGCCTCTGCCGCACGCAGCCTCAATCGGGGTCTGACCCCGATTTTGGGGTGTGCGGCTCAGGCTGGTCAGGCCTGGGGATTGATGACGACCTTGCCGGTGACTTTGCGGGCGGCCATGTCGTTCAGCGCCTGCGCCGTGTCGGCCAGCGCGTAGCGGGCCGAGATGTGGGGCTTGATCTTGCCTTCGGCCAGCCAGCCCAGCAGCTGCATCATGCCGGCCAGGTTGGCCTGCGGCTCGCGCTTGGCGAACTCGCCCCAGAACACGCCCACCAGCGACGCCCCTTTCAGCAGCGCCAGGTTGAGCGGCAGCTTGGGGATTTCGCCGTTGGCGAAGCCCACCACCAGGTAGCGCCCGCGCCAGGCGATGGAGCGGAACGCGGCCTCGGCGTAGTCGCCGCCCACCGGGTCGTACACCACGTCCGGCCCCTTGCCGCCGGTGGCCGCCTTGACTGCCTCGCGCAAGTCTTCCTTGCTGTAGTTGATCAGCGCGTCGGCGCCGTGCGCCTTGCACACGGCCAGCTTGTCGTCCGTGGAGGCGGCCGCGATCACGCGCGCGCCCAGCGCCTTGCCAATCTCGATCGCCGCCAGCCCCACGCCGCCGGCCGCGCCCAGCACCAGCATGGTTTCGCCCGCCCGCAGCGCGGCGCGGTCCACCACCGCGTGGTGCGAGGTGCCGTAGGTGAGGGTGATGGCCGCCGCCGTGTCGAAGTCCATGCCGGGCGGCATCGGCATCAAGGCCTGCGCCGGCACCGCCAGCTGCTCGGCGAAGGCACCGTGCGCCGCGAACGCAATCACCTTGTCGCCCACCCGGTAGCCGCTCACGCCTTCGCCCACCGCGCGCACCACGCCCGACACTTCGTTGCCGGGCGTGAAGGGCAGGGCCGGCTTGTACTGGTACTTGCCCTGGATGATGAGCACGTCCGGGAAGTTGACGCCGGCCGCTTGCACGTCCAGCACCACGTGGCCTGGCGCCGCTTGCGGGTCCGGCAACGCTTCCACAACCAGGGTGTCGGGCAGGCCCCAGGCTTTGCATACGATGGCTTTCATGCGGTCTCCAGTGTGTAATCGTTATTAAATAGTACGGTCGTTTTATTCTACGCCGGTTCCGCGCGGCCGTGGCGCTTACTTTGCCGCCGCGCGCTTGCTTACCCGGAGCTGACACGGCGGGATGCGCGTTTGCGTTTTCGCAAAGCGCGGTGCGGCCAGCGCGCTACAGTGGATTCAATGAGCAAGCAGGAGGCTGCCATGTCGACTATCCGCTACGGCTGTTTCTTCAGTTACGCGCACGGGCGTCACCCCCATATGATCCGCTTCAAGAACGATCTGGCCGAGGCCCTCAAGTGCTACCTGGAGCCGCATTTTGACAACGAAAGCGAACTGTTCATCGACACCGAGCAACTCGGCGGCGGAGACGACCTGGACCGGCGCATCGCCACCGCGCTGTGCGAAAGCGTGTGCATGATCGTCATTTATACACCCAAGTACGAGGCGCACGGCTATACCCGGCGCGAGTTCGCCGCCATGCAGCAGATCGAGAGCGAGCGCCGCCTGTGGTATCCGCTGCCCAGCCACCTGATCATCCCCGTGATCATGACGCGCCACCCATTCAGCCTGCCGCCGCAGATCACGGACCCCGGCATGTATGTGGACTTTTCGCGCTACACGCTGGCCAGCGGCGACCTGAAGACCAATCCCGACTTCCTGCCCGACATCGAAAAAATCGTCCAGCGCATCGCCGCCCACTACCATTACCTGAAGTCCAGCATCCCGCCCGGCCATGATTGCAGCCGCTTCGTGCTGCCGCCCATCCCCGAGGAGTGGCGCGCCACTCCGCCGCCCCACTTTCCCCGCTAAGGTGAACCATGGAACTTCCGCACCTGCTGCTGCCGCTGGCCACGCCCGGCGACGTCATTACCTTTCACTCGCATAAGGGCGGCGCCGGCCGCAGCATGGCGGTGGCCAACCTGGCCATGTTGCTGGCCGGGCGCAGCCAGGCCACGGTGCCGGTGCTGATGGTGGACTGGGACCTGGACGCTCCCGGCCTGCACCAGTATGTCGCACCGGCGGCGGACGGGCCGGGAGTGCTGGAACTGTTTACCGCCTGCCGCGACCAGCTGCAGCGCCGCAGCCGCCGCGGCGCCGCGCTGGACGACGCGGCGCTGGCCAGGCAGGTGCTCGACGCGGTGGGCTGGGAGCGCTACGTGGTGCGGGTGGACCAGAGCCGCCCGCTGTACCTGATGCGCGCCGGCTGCCTCGATGCCGGCTACGCCGAGCGCGTGGCCGCGTTCAACTGGGAGGCGCTGTTCCACCTGTGCCCGGCCCTGTTCCGCAGCTTCGCGGACATGCTGGCGCGCCAGTTCCGCCACGTGCTGGTGGATGCGCGCAGCGGCCGCAACGACATCAGCGGTATTTGCACCACCTTGCTGCCGACCCGGCTGGTGTTGCTGTTCGAAGCGAACCGCCAGAGCCTGGACGGGCTGCAGGCACTGGTGCAGCGCGCCACCACCTACCGCCGCAGCCACGAGGACGAGCAGCGTCCGCTGCTGATCTACCCCTTGCCGACCCGCACCGACATGGAAAACAGCGCGCAGCGCGCCCTGTGCCGGCGCGGCGACCCGGCCACCGGCTTGCCGGGCTACCAGCCGGTGTTCGAGCAGGCGCTGGGCGAGGCCTACGGTTTGCAGCAACTGTCGCTGGAAAGCTACTTCGACGAGGTGCAGCTGCCGCAGTCGCGCAGCCTGGCGCGCGGCGAGCGCCTGGCGGTGCGCGGCGAGCCGCTGGCCGACCGCTATTCCGTCACGCGCTCGTACGAGGCGCTGCTGGGCTGGCTGGCCGGCGGCCATCCGCCCTGGCACTCGCGGCGCGAGATACCGCTGCTGGCGGCGGTGGCGCAGTCGCGCCGGGCCCTGGAGGGCGGCAGCGCTTACAGCATGACGCTGGCGCGCGACCTGTTCCGGCTGGGCCTGCTGTACGCGGACGAGGGCCGCAGCGCCGCCGCCGTGCTGGCCCTGCGCGAGAGCCTGGCGCTGCATGTGAAGGTGGTGGGGGAGGCGCATCTGGAGACGGCTGCCGTCAAGGCGCAACTGGCGCGCGTGCTGTTGCTGGAAGGCGAGCTGGACCAGGCGCGCATGCTGCTGCGCTGCGTGGTTGAAACGCGCACGCGGCTGCTGGGCGGCGAGCATCCGGACGTGCTGGAGGCGTGCTCGGCGCAGGCCGGCGCGCTGGCGCGGCAGGGCTATTTCGAGGCCGCGCTGGACCGGCAGGAAGAAGTGCTGCAGATCCAGATGCGGCTGCTGGGACCGGAGCATGTGCTGACCCTGGCCAGCCTGGCGGCGCGGGCCGGCATGCATTATTTGTCGGGCGAGCTGGAACTGGCGCGGCAGGCGCAGGAGCAGGTGCTGGCGGTGCGCGCGCGGCTGCTGGGCGCCGAGCACGAAGACACGCTGCGCGTGGCGGCGGCGCTGGGCCAGACCCTGGCCAAAATGGAGGGCAGCGGACAGCAGGCGTGCGCGGCCGGCCAGCGTGGACCGCTGGCGCAGCCGGGCTTGCCCGGCCAGCGCGGCGCGCAGCAGGAGGCGGCGCACTACGGGTCGCCGCCGCTGGCGCCGGCCCAGGTCCGCCGGCGCGGCGCGGCGCGGCCGGCCGCCATGCCGGCCGAGCTGGCCGCCGGGCCGGCGGCGGACCCGGCAGTTCGCACGCCCGGCGTGGAGCAGCAAGTGCAGGCCTGCCATGCGGAGCCTTACTTGCTGCAGCGCGCCGACGCGCCCTGCGGCGAGCCGCTGCCGGAGGCGTCCTCCGCGCCGCGCGGCTAGCGGACCGGCGCGGCCTGCGGACCGCGCGCGGGAGCGCCGCCCGGCGTCGCGGCAGGGGCACTAAATTTGACCCGGGCGGCCGCCGGCATGTGCTGGCGTGCCGTTGCTTCGGGTAAAATCCCAGCCATGCGTATCCTAATTAGTAATGACGATGGCTATCTGGCGCCCGGCATCAACGCCCTGGCGGAAGCGCTCGCGCCCATAGCGGACATCGTGGTCGTCGCGCCCGAAGGCAACCGCTCCGGCGCCTCCAATTCGCTGTCGCTGGACCGGCCGCTGTCGGTGCAGCAGGCGGCCAATGGATTCTATTTTGTCAACGGAACGCCGACCGACTGCGTCCACATCGCGCTGACCGGCATGCTGGCCGAACAGCCCGACCTGGTGGTGTCCGGCATCAACAACGGCCCCAATATGGGCGACGACACCCTGTACTCCGGCACCGTGGCGGCCGCCACCGAGGGTTATCTGTTCGGTATTCCCGCCATCGCCTTTTCGCAGGGCGCCTACGGCTGGGAACACATCGAGGACGCGGCCAAAGTGGCGCGCGACATCGTGCAGCGCTATGTCGATGCGCTGGCCAAGCCGTACTTGCTCAACGTCAATATCCCGAACCGGCCGTATGCCGACATGGGGCCATTCACGGCAACCCGGCTGGGCCGGCGTCACCAGGCCGAACCGGTGATCCGCTCGCAGGATCCGCGCGGCCGCGAAATTTTCTGGATCGGCCCGCCCGGCGCCTGCAAGGACGCCGGCGCGGGCACCGATTTCCACGCGGTGTCCCACGGCCAGGTGTCGCTGACGCCGCTGCAGGTGGACCTGACGCACCGTACCCAACTCGAGACGCTGGCAAAGGGCCTGGCATGACCGATAAACACCGCACCTTCCCGCTGCCGCTGTCCTCTGTCGTGGACAAGGCGCAGAAAAAGCCCGCCGTGTTCTCGCCTGTGGCCACGCCGCAGACGGCCACGCAGAACGCCGCCCGCAACGCAGCGCTGGGCGGCACGCATCCGGGCGTGCGGGTAGGGGCGGTGCCGGGGACGCCGGTGCGCCCGGGCAGTGCGCCCACGGCCATGCCGTCGCGCTCGCACACCTATGCGCTGGAGCGCGCGCAGGCCGCGCCGGCCGCCGCGCCGCGCCAGAATCCGCTGGTGTCGGACGCGGTGCGGCGCGCCATGGTGGCGCGCGTGGCCAAGCAGGGCGTGAAGGACCCGGTGGTGCTGGGCGCGCTGGAAGCGGTGCCGCGCCATATGTTCATGGACGAGGCGCTCGCTGCGCAAGCCTATATCGACGCTTCCCTGCCGATCGGCCACCACCAGACCATCTCCCAGCCCTACATCGTGGCGCGCATGATCGAGGTGATGCGCAACGGCGGCCAGCTCAAGCGCGTGCTGGAGATCGGCACCGGCTGCGGTTACCAGGCGGCGGTGTTGTCCTGCCTGGCGCAGGAGGTGTTTTCCATCGAGCGCATCAAGCCGCTGCACGAGCTTGCCAAGGGCAATTTGCGGCCGCTGCGGCTACCGAATCTACGCTTGCATTACGGAGATGGTATGCTAGGGCTGCCTCAGGCCGCCCCGTTCGACGGTATTATCCTGGCCGCAGCCGGCCTGGAAGTGCCGCAAGCGCTGCTTGAACAGCTCGCCATCGGCGGCCGCCTGGTCGCCCCGGTGGGCGCCCGCGCCCAGCACCTGGAGCTGGTGACGCGGCTGGGCAAGGCCGAATGGACCAGCCAGACGCTGGAAGACTGCCATTTCGTGCCCCTGCGCTCCGGAACCGTGTAAGGTCCGGCTGAAGAAGACAAACTAAGATGAGTATGACGAATAAGAGTTCCCTGTTACTGCTGAGCATTTCCCTGTGCGTGCTGAGCGCCTGTACCACCGTGCCGAACCAGGCGCCCGTGATCGACCGCACCACGCCCATGGTGACGTCGCCGCCCGCCAGGCCGCCTTCGCCCAGCGAAGACGCGCAGAAGGAGCGCGAGGAGCGCGGCCTGTATACCGTGAAAAAAGGCGACACCCTGATCCGCATCGCGCTCGACCATGGCCAGAATTACCGCGACCTGGTGACCTGGAACAACCTGACCAACCCGAACGACATCAAGGTGGACCAGGTGCTGCGCGTGCAGCCGCCCGAATCGGTGGGCGGCGTGCAGACCGTGGCCGTGCCCCAGCCGGGCACCACCGAAGTGAAACCCGAGCCGGTGCCCAAGAAGACTGGCCCGCGCGGCGAGAAGAGGCCGTGGAGCGAGGGGGCGCTGGCCGAGCTGCAGCGCGGCGACGAGGGCGGCGCCGTCAACGGCGCGGTCAAGCCGCCGCCGGCGCGCAGCGAGCGTCCGGCCCAGGCCGCCGCCCCGGCGGCCGCGCCTGCGGCGCCCGCCGCCGCCGCCGTGCAGCTGAGCGCCGAGGACCGTGAACTGAGCTGGGCCTGGCCGTCCGAAGGCCGCGTCATCGCCACCTTCGACGAAGGCAAGAACAAGGGCATCGACATCGCCGGGAAAGCCGGGCAACAGGTGATGGCCGCCGGTGCAGGAAAAGTGATGTATGCCGGCAGCGGCATCCGTGGATATGGTAATCTCGTTATTGTGAAGCACAGTAATAGCCTGCTGTCGGCCTATGCGCACAACCGGACCATCCTGGTAAAGGAAGGGCAGAGCGTGAACAAGGGCCAGATGATTGCAGAAATGGGGGATTCGGACACGGACGCCGTCAAGCTGCACTTCGAAATCAGGCAGCAGGGCAAACCGGTCGATCCATCGAAGTTTTTGCCTAACCGCTAGCTACCATGACACACTCGCCGCACGACCGCCTGGATGACGATGCCCTGCCGGACGATTTTCCGGACGAGCAGATCGACGATGCAGTTGTCGACGGCGAGGGTGAGGGCGAAGGCGGCGAGGGCGCGGCCGCGCCGGAAGTGGGCGCGGTGCTGGAAAGCGTCGATGAACTGAAAAAGGTGCTGGCCGCCGAACTGTCCACCGACACCACCCAGCACTATCTGAACCAGATCGGCACCCGGCCGCTGCTGACCGCGCCGCAGGAGGTGCATTTCGCCACCCTGGCCAAGGCCGGCGACTTCTCCGCCCGCCAGACCATGATCGAGCACAATCTGCGGCTGGTGGTGTCCATCGCCAAGCATTACATCAACCGCGGCGTGGTCCTGCTCGACATGATCGAGGAGGGCAACATCGGCCTGATGCGCGCCATCGACAAGTTCGAGCCGGAGCGCGGCTTCCGCTTCTCGACCTACGCCACCTGGTGGATACGCCAGAGCATTGAGCGCGCCATCATGAACCAGGCCCGCACGGTGCGCCTGCCGGTGCACATGGTGCGGGAACTGAACCAGATCCTGCGCGGCAAATACCACCTGGAAGCGCAGCACCACAACGGCAAGGACGCCACCGCCGAGGATATCGCCGAACTGGTGGGCCGGCCGGTGGAGGAGGTGCAGGACATCCTGGCGCTGTCCGAGCACGCCACCTCGCTCGACGCGCCGCTCGACAACGACCCGCAGTCGTCGCTGATGGACATGCTGCCCGGCGACAGCGAGGATGCGCCGGACGCGCGCGCCGAGCACCACGAAATGACGGTGCTGGTGCGCGACTGGCTCACCAAGCTGCCGGACAAGCAGCGCATCGTCATCATGCGCCGCTTCGGGCTGGACAACGACGATCCTGCCACGCTGGAAACGCTGGCCGAGGAGATGGGCGTCACGCGCGAGCGGGTGCGCCAGATCCAGCAGGAAGCGCTGGTCAAGCTGAAACGCGCGATGGCCGCGCGCGGCGTGGTGCGCGACTCGCTGTTGTAGGGCGGGGCAGGCAAGGCTCACCCGCCGATCTGCTATCATAACGCCCTTCCGAAAGGCTGCCGGCCTCGCGCCCGGCAGCCTTGCTTCGTTTCCCCATACTCTTGAACGTTATGCAAGACACTATCATCGACATCAAATCGCTCGACATGGACGCCCGCGGCGTCGGCCACCTTGAAAACGAAGACGGTACGCCGGGCAAGGTGATATTTGTGGAAGGCGCGTTGCCGGGCGAGCGCGTCACCTTTGAAACGTTCAAGAAAAAGAAAAACTGGGAAGCGGCCCGCCTGGTCGAGATCCGCAAGGAGTCGGCCATGCGCATCCAGCCCAAGTGCGTGCACTTCGACTATTGCGGCGGCTGCTCCATGCAGCACCTGGAGCCGAGCGCGCAGGTGGCCATCAAGCAGCGCACGCTGGAGGACAACCTGTGGCACTTGAGCAAGGTCAAGGCCGGCAACGTGATGCGCCCGATGTACGGCCCGACCTGGGGCTACCGCTACCGCGCGCGCCTGTCGGTGCGCCACGTGGCCAAGAAGAACACGGTGCTGGTGGGCTTCCACGAAAAGAAATCGTCCTACGTTGCCGACATCCAGAGCTGCCAGATCCTGCCGCCGCACGTGTCGGACATGATGATGCCGCTGCGCGCGCTGGTCGGCTCGCTGAGCATCTTCGACAAGGTGCCGCAGATCGAGCTGGCCATCGGCGAAGACCTGACCGTGCTGGTGCTGCGCAATATGGAGGCGCTGACGGCCGATGACGAAGCCAAGGTGAAGGCCTTCGCCGACCAGTACCGGATCCAGTGGTGGCTGCAGCCGAAAGGCCCGGACACCGCCTATCCGTTCTACCCGCTGGACAAGCAGCTGCATTATTTGCTGCCCGAGTTCAACGTGCGCATGCCGTTCAAGCCGGTCGACTTCACGCAGGTGAACCACCACATCAACCGCGTGCTGGTGTCGAAGGCGCTGCGTCTGCTGGAAGTGCAGCCGCAGGACCGCGTGGCCGACCTGTTCTGCGGCCTGGGCAACTTCACCCTGCCGCTGGCCACCCAGGCGCGCGAAGTGGTCGGCATCGAAGGCAGCACCGCGCTGACCGAGCGCGCGCTGTCGAACGCCGTCGTCAACGGCGTGTCGCAAAAGACCAGCTTCATGACGCGCAACCTGTTCGAGGTAAGCAAGGAAGACCTGATCGCGCTCGGCAAGTTCGACCGCATGCTGATCGATCCGCCGCGCGACGGCGCGCTGGCCCTGTCGCTGGCGCTGGCGGAACTGAAGAAGACCAACCCGGCGCTGCTGCCGAAGCGCATCGTGTACGTCTCGTGCAGCCCGTCCACGCTGGCGCGCGACGCCGGCGTGCTGGTGCACCTGTGCGGCTATGTGCTGAACAAGGCCGGCGTGGTGAACATGTTCCCGCACACCTCGCACGTGGAATCGATGGCGGTGTTCGACCTGAACATCGACGCGCCGGTGACCCAGCTGGCCGACGGCCGCGACATGCCGGCCGCCGTGGAGCCGGACGGCGCCGTCAACCCGCTCGGCGCCGCCGCTTAAGCTGCTGTTTACGTCAAGAACCGAAGTGGTAGTTTAGCTCCACCCAGCCGGCGCGCCCGGCCGGGCTGTAGCTGCCCACCGGGTAGTTCGGCCAGCCGCCCGTGCTGTCGTGCTTGATCTTGTCGAACACGTTGTTGACGATCAGTGACAGCGTGGTGCGCTTGTTCAGGCGGTACACGGTGCTCAAATTCACCAGCGCGGTCGGCGTCAGGTAGCCGTCCTGCGCGCCGTTCGGCAGCTTGCCGTAGCGGTTCACCGATAGCGTGCTGGTCCAGTCGCGGATGGTCCAGGCCAGGCTGGCGTTCAGCTTGTCCGGCCAGTCGGTGTTGTCCAGTGCATGCAGCTCGTCCTGCACCTCGTCCCCCTCGAACTGCTTGTAGCGCTTGGTCAGCGTCTTGGCGTAGCTGCCGCGCAGCACGAAGTCGCCGTAGCGCGTGCCGCGCAAGGCGTAGCGCGCCGTCAGGTCGAAGCCGCTGGTGCTCTGGTGCGCCGCGTTGATCGGGTTGACCGTGATTTCCTGGATCTCGCCCGGCTTGTTCAGCGCCGTCAGCGGATAGCGCTTGATGCGGTTGATGGTGTCCACGCAGCTGGGCGAGCTGATGTCCGCGCCGCCCAGCCGGCAGGCCGCCTCGTCGCGCAGCAGCTTGCCCGCGCTCAGGTTGGTCACCAGGTCGTCGATCTTCACGTTCCAGTAGTCGGCCGAGGCGTCGAAGCTGGCGCTGGGCGACCACACCACGCCCACGCCCCACGATTTGCCTTTCTCGGAACTGAGGTCCTTGCTGCCCAGCTGCACGTAGTCGGCTCCCGGCGACACATTGGCGTAGTCGCAGTCCTCGATCTTCTGGCCGGCCAGCTGGCAGCGGTAGTAGTCGGTGGTGGACGAGTAGTAGCCGGTGCCGCGCGACTTGTAGATGTAGTTCATGTCCGGCGCGCGGAAGCTGGTGGCGTAGTTGCCGCGCACCAGGACGTCGCGCGCGGGCCGGATCTCCAGCCCGCCGTTGTAGGTGAACTTGCCCTCGTTGCGGCCGGCGAAGCTGTAGCGGTCGTAACGCCCCGCCACGGTGGAGCTGAGCTGCTTGAGCAGCGGGATGCTGGCCTCCACGCCCAGCGCGTAGCGGGTGCGCGTGCCGCCGTTCGGGTCCGAGCGCGCGGCAGTGTTGAACAGGCCCGCGTTGATGCCCGCGTCCGGCGTGTTGGTGTAGCCCTGGCGGCCCGCTTCGGCCACGGTGGCGAGCTTGACCGCGCCGGCCGGCAGCTGCAGCAGTTCGCCGTTGGCGGTAAAGCTCAGCGTGTTGGTCCACGATTCGTCGTCGCTGTGCGAGGCGCCGATGATGCTGTCGAACTCGGCCGGCGTCAGCCGCCTGGCCAGGCGCGCCGGATCGGGCGCATAGATCGGCACGCCGGCCGCATCCACGCCCAGCTTGGGGCCGAGGAAGAAGCTGTCGATATTGGCCAGCGCGCGCGGCACCTGGTTCTTGCTCTGGTAGAAGGAGGCGTTGTAGGCGGCTTCGTAGTCCCACTGCGTGCCGGGCAGGCGGCCCTTCAGGCCCAGGGTGGTGGCCACCGCCGTGTCTTCCCAGCTGCGGTTGAAGCGCGAGACGCCGCCGTATTCTTCCGGTGCGATGAACTTGTTCCAGGCCTCGTAGGCGCCGGTGTGCTGGTTGGCGAAGTAGGACACGCCGGTGGCGTTGGCCGCCCACGACGGGCCGCGCGTGTTGTTTTCGCTCCCGTTGCGGCCCACCAGCACGTCGGCAAACAGCGTGGTGTCGCCGGCCAGCGCATAGGTGGCGCTGCCGAAGGCGTTCTTGCTGACGTTTTCGGTCTGCACGGTCCAGTGGGTCGGGCCCACTTGCGGGCTGGCGCAGTAGCTGCCTTTCTTCACCGTGTAGGTGATGGTGCTGCCGTCGAACAGGTCGCCCAAAGCGGCGCAGGCGTCGCCCAGGCTGAGGTAGTTGCCGGTCTTGACGTCCTTGCGCGCCAGCACGGTGGAGGGCGTGCCGGCCTTGCTGGCCATGAAGTCGCGCTGTTTGCTCCACAAGGGATCGCGCTTGCTCAGCTCCAGGCTGAACACGGTATTGAGCCGCTCGCCGCTGCTGCCGCCGCTAAACTGCACGCGCTTGTCGCCGCCGCCGCCGCGCTCGGTGCTGCCGGCCTTCAGGTTGACGTCGAAGCCGTCGCTCTTTTTCTTCAGTACCACGTTGATCACGCCGGCGATGGCGTCCGATCCATAGATGGCCGAGGCGCCGCCGTTCAGGATTTCGATGCGTTCGACGATGGAGGAGGGGATGTTGGCCAGGTTGGTGAAGTTGACCGTGCCTTCGTAGGCGATCGGGAAGTCGGCCAGGCGGCGCCCGTTGAGCAGCACCAGCGTGTGGTTGGGGCCCAGGCCGCGCAGGCTGAGGGCGTTGGCGGACGGCGTGAAGGTGTTGCCGAAGTCGGCGCCTTGCACGAAGCCGCTGTTCTGCACCTGATTGCTGAGGGCGTCGAAGACGTTTTTGTAGCCTTGCCGGGTGATGTCCTCGCCGCTGATGACGGTCACGGCGGACGGTCCTTCCAGGCTGGCGCGCGGGATACGCGAGCCGGTCACGATCACGGCAGCCGGTTCAGCCGCCGTGGTTTGCGCGTTCGCCTGCCAGGATGCGCTGCCCAGCGCTGCCAGCAGGCAGGCCGTCAACGGTTTCAATTTGCATCGGGTAGTGGTCATTGCGTTATCTCTTTTTTTGAAAGAGTTGGCACCATAGCAAGCGCACCCTCATGCCGGGAACGAATGGATTCGCGCTTCGATATGCGTTTTGTGAGTGGTATTGCCGCTCGCTGGTTGACAACTATTATTCTCTTTGCAACACTGGGGGCTGTATCCAGCCCCGGGAGTTCAAATGCGCGCCATATCGACCTTAGCCCTGCTGTGCCTGCTGCCTGTTGCCGTGCAGGCGCAGACGCTGGTGGAAGCTTTTTCACCGCAGGATGCCGTGAAAGGCGTGCGGCAGGTGAAGGCGCGCTTCAGCGCCCAGATGGTGCCGTTCGGCGACCTGCGCCTGAGCGATCCCTTCGACGCCGATTGCGGCGCGGGGCAGGGCGCCGGCACGGGTGCGGGCGAGCCGGCGCCGGTGGCGGCCGGCAAAGGGCGCTGGGTCGATGGGCGCAACTGGGTGTATGACTTCGAGCGCGATCTGCCGGCCGGCGTGGCCTGCCGCTTTACGCTCAAGGCCGGGCTGGCGGACGTGGAAGGCAGGCGGCTGGGCGGTGCGCGCAGCTACAGCTTCAACACCGGCGGGCCGTCCATCGTGACCTCGCTGCCGCACGAAGGGGCCGGGTATCTCGACGAGAACCAGATATTCGTGCTGACCCTCGACGCGCCGGCGCGCGAGGCGGATATCGCGCAGCACGCCTACTGCACGGCGGAGGGCATCAACGAAAAAATCGCGGTGCGGCTGTTGACGGGCAAGGAGCGCCAGCAGGTGCTGGACGGACGCAAAATGCGCGCCGGCCGGGACGGGAAAACCCCGGTCAGCGTTGTGCAGTGCAAGCGCAGCCTGCCGCAGAACGCCAAGGTGACGCTGGTGTGGGGCGCCGCCATCGCCACGCCCGGCGGCCTGGCCAACGCGCACGACCAGGTGCTGAGCTTCAAGACGCGCCCCGACTTCACCGCCACCTTCCATTGCGAGCGTCCCTCCGCCAAGGGCCACTGCATTCCGTTCCAGCCGGTGCGCGTGAGTTTCAGCGCCATGGTGCGCACGGCGGACGCGCGCGCCATTGCCATCACCGGCCCGGGCGGCAAGCGCTGGGGGCCGAAACTGTCGAAGGAGGACGAGCGGGCCGAGTACGTGAGCGGGGTGCTGATCGTCGGCCCCTTCCCCGAGAAAGCCAGGCTGCGCCTGGTGCTGCCGGACGCGCTCAAGGACGACGCCGGCCGCAGCCTGCTGAACCAGGCCCGCTTCCCGCTGGCCGTGCAGACCGGCGAAATGCCGCCGCTGGTGAAATTTCCGGCCCGCTTCGGCATCATCGAGGCGCGCGGCGACAGGCTGCTGCCGGTCACGGTGCGCAATGTGGAAGCGGGCATCGCCGGGCGCATGGCCAAGGCCAGCGGTGCGGCCGGCGCCATGCTGACCGTGGAAGGCCCGGACGAACAGCAGGACCGGCAAGTGATGGACTGGCTGCGCCGCCTGCATGGCGCCAAGCGCAGCGCGGGCTGGGTGCCGGGCGAGCTGTGGGGCCTGAAGGAATCGGTCTTCACGGAGCCGAAAGGCAGCCCGAAACCGAAAACCGAGCGCTTCACGCTGCCCAAGCCGGGCGGGGGCAAGGCCTTCGAGGTGATCGGCATCCCGCTGCGCAAGCCCGGCTTCCACGTGGTGGAACTGGCCAGCCCCAAGCTCGGGCTGGCGCTGCAGGGCAAGCCCAGCATGGCTTATGTCAGCGCGGCAGCCCTGGTCACCAATATGGTGGCCCATTTCAAGCACGGCGCCGAGTCCTCGCTGGTGTGGGTCACCTCGCTCGACAAGGGGCTGCCGGTGCCCAACGCGCAGGTGGCGGTGCGCGCCTGCTCCGGCAAGCTGCTCTGGCAGGGCAAGACCGACGCCAACGGCGTGGCCAGCATCCGCGAGGAACTGTTCCACGACGGCTGCCCGTACAGCGAAGGCTATTTCGTCAGCGCCCGCAGCGGCGCCGACATGACATTCACCCTGTCCAACTGGTCCGAGGGCATCGAACCGTGGCGCTTCAACGTGCCCACCGACGATCTGCGCGCCGACAAGACCATCGCCACCACCGTGTTCGACCGCACCTTGCTGCGCGCCGGCGAAACGGTGCACATGAAGCATTTCATCCGCCGCCGCAGTTCGGACGGCTTTGCCTATGCCACGCAGCCGGGCAAGGAGACGCGGCTGGTGATCACGCACCAGGGCAGCGCGCAGAAATACGAGCTGCCGCTGGTCTGGTCCAGCGGCGGGGTGGCGGAGAGCAGCTGGACCATACCGGCCGATGCCAAGCAGGGCGAGTACGACGTGCTGTATGAAGGCCGCGTCGGCGGCGTGTTCCGGGTCGAACAGTTCCGCGTCCCGACCATGAAGGCCTTGCTGCAAGGCCCGCCGGCGCCGGTGGTGCAGGCCGAGCAGGTGGCGCTCGACCTGCAGCTCAGCTATCTGTCGGGCGGTGGTGCGGCCGGCGCCCAGGTCAAGCTGCGTACCACGCAGCAGCCCCGCGGCGTGCATTTCGAGGACTACGACGATTTCGCCTTTGCCATGGGCGACGTGCGGGCCGGCAAGGTGGAGCAGTCCGCGTCCTTCGAGGGCGACGGCGATGACGGCGAAGAGCCGGGCATGGCCGAAGAGGAAGGGCAGGGCGAGGCTGGCGCGCCGGTGCAGACCCGCAATCTGACCCTGGACCGTGCCGGCGGCGCGCGCTTCGTGGTCGACAAGCTGCCCAAACTGGAGCAGCCGGCCACCTTGCTGGCCGAGATGTCCTACCAGGATGCCAACGGCGAAACGCTGTCCTCGGCCACCACCATAGCGCTGTGGCCATCGAACTATGTGATCGGCATCAAGCCGGACAACTGGGTGCTGAGCAAGACCGCCCTCAAGTTCCAGGTGGCCGTGCTGGACACGCAAGGCAAGCCGGTGGCCGGCGCGCCGGTGGACGTGGACTTCTTCCAGCGCCTGAACTATTCGCACCGGCGGCGCCTGGTCGGCGGTTTCTACGCCTATGAGAACAACAGCGAGATCAAGGCGCTCGGCAAGGCCTGCGAAGGCAAGACCGACGCCAAGGGCCTCTTGATCTGCGAAGTGGCGGCGCCGGAGGCGGGCAACCTGATCCTGCGCGCCCGCACGCAGGACGGCGAACAGCGCGCGGCCGTCACCAGCCGCGAAACCTGGGTGGCCGACGGCGACGCCTGGTGGTTCAAGGCCAGCGACGACGACCGCATCGACCTGCTGCCCGAGCGCAAGCGCTATGAGCCGGGCGAAACGGCCAGCTTCCAGCTGCGCATGCCTTTCCGCGAAGCGACCGCGCTGGTGACCGTGGAGCGCGAGGGCATACTCGACACGTATGTGAAGCACCTGTCGGGCGCCTCGCCGGTGTTCAGCATCCCCGTCAAGCCGAACTACGCGCCAAATATGTTCGTTTCCGCTCTGGTGGTGCGCGGCCGCGTGGCCGGCGTGCAGCCGACCGCGCTGGTCGATTTGGGCAAACCGGCCTACAAGATGGGCGTGGCGCAGCTGAAGGTGGGCTGGGCCGCGCACGAGCTGAAGGTGGCGGTGAACACCGACCAGCAGACCTACAAGGTGCGCCAGAAGGCGCAAGTGTCGGTGAAGGTCACGCGGGCCGACGGCACGCCCGCGCCGGCCGGCGCCGAAGTGGCGCTGGCGGCGGTCGATGTCGGCCTGCTGGAGCTGATGCCGAACGCCAGCTGGGACTTGCTGGAAACGATGATGCGCCAGCGCGGGCTGCAGGTGGAGACCTCGACCGCGCAGATGCAGGTGGTCGGCAAGCGCCATTTCGGGCGCAAGGCGGTGCCGCACGGCGGCGGCGGCGGCAAGGGCGGCGGGCGCGAACTGTTCGACACGCTGCTGTTCTGGAAGGGCCGCGTCAAGCTGGACGCCAACGGCGAAGCCAGCGTGCAGGTGCCGCTGAACGACTCGCTGACCGCGTTCCGCATCGTCGCCATCGCCAGCGCCAATACCGGCCTGTTCGGCAGCGGCCGCGCCGAGATCCGCAGCACGCAAGACCTGATGCTGCTGTCCGGCCTGCCAGCCGTGGTGCGCGAAGGCGACAAGTTCCGCGCCGGCTTCACGCTGCGCAATGCCACGGCGGGCGACTTGAAGGTGGAGCTGGGCGCGCAGGTGTCCGGCAAGGCCTTGCCGCGCCAGAGCGTGGCCATCGCGGCCGGCATGGCGCAGGAAATCGGCTGGGACTACCAGGTGCCCTCCGGCGCCAGCGAACTGGCATGGGACGTGACCGCGCACACCAGCGGCATGCCGGCAGCCGGGGCATTGGCCGCGGAACCCGGCGCTGCGCCGGCCGCGTCGTCGGACCGGCTGCGCGTGAAGCAGGCCGTCAGGACGGCGGTGCCGGTGCGCACCCTGCAGGCCACGCTGCTGCAGCTCGACCAGCCGCAAACGATGAAAGTGGAAATTCCCGCCGACGCGCTGCCGGGACGCGGCGGGGTGCGGACGCTGTTCGCCGCGCGGCTGGGCAGCGAACTGCCGGGCGTGCGCGACTACATGCAGGCCTATCCCTACACCTGCTTCGAGCAGAACACCTCGCGCGCCATCGCGCTGCGCGACCGCGAGCGCTGGCAGCATCTGGCTGCGCAATTGCCCGCCTATCTGGACCACGACGGCCTGCTGAAGTACTTCCCCGTCATGGAGCAGGGCAGCGATACGCTGACCGCCTATGTGCTGTCCGCCGTCCAGGAAGCCGGCTTCCCGATTCCGGGCGACGCCAAGGCGCGCATGGAAGAGGCGCTGCTCAACTTCGTGCAGGGCCGCATCACGCGCGGCTCGCCGCTGGCCACGGCCGATCTGGCGGTGCGCAAGGTGGCCGCGCTGGAAGCGCTGTCGCGCGTCAACCGCGTCACCGGCGCCGAGCTGGAATCATTCTCGCCCGAGCCCAACTTGTGGCCGACCTCGGCCGTCATCGACTGGTACCTGATCCACCAGCGCGTCCAGGGGCTGCCCGAGCGCGACAAGCGGCTGGCGCAGGCGCAGCAGATCCTGCGTTCGCGCCTGAACCTGCAGGGCACCACCATGGGCTTCTCCACCGAGCGCAATGACAACTGGTGGTGGCTGATGGTGTCCGGCGACGTCAACGCCAACCGCCTGCTGCTGGCCATGACCTACAACCCGTCCTGGCAGTCCGACATCGGGCGCCTCGCGCGCGGCGCGCTGGGGCGCCAGCACAAGGGGCGCTGGAACACCACGGTGGCCAACGCCTGGGGCGTGCTGGCGCTGGACAAATTCTCCGACAAGTTCGAGCGCGAACCTGTGGCCGGCAGCAGCACGGCGTCGATCGGCAATGCCAGCAAGAGCGTGGCGCTGGACGCCAAGGCGACCAGCGGCAGCGCGCTGCTGGCCTGGCCGCGCGGGGCCGCCGAGCTCTCGCTCAAGCATGCGGGCAGCGGCAAGCCCTGGGTGACGGTGCAGAGCCTGGCGGCCATTCCGCTCAAGGCGCCGGTGTCGTCCGGCTACAAGATCGTCAAGACCATCACGCCGGTCGAGCAGGCCGTCAAGGGCGCCTGGACGCGCGGCGACGTCTACCGCGTGCGGCTCGACCTGGAAGCGCAGGCCGACATGACCTGGGTGGTGGTGGACGACCCCATCCCCGCCAGCGCCTCCGTGCTCGGCACGGGGCTGGGCAAGGATTCGCAACTGCTGACGGCGGGCGAGAAGAGCCAGGGCTGGGTGTGGCCCGCCTTCCAGGAGCGCACTTTCGAGGCGTTCCGTTCCTACTACGAGTTCGTGCCGAAAGGGAAGTGGAGCGTCGAGTATACGGTCCGGCTGAACAACGCCGGCCAGTTCCAGTTGCCGCCTACGCGCGTTGAAGCCATGTACAGCCCCGAAGCCTTCGCCGAGCTGCCGAATGCCGCCGTGAGCGTGAAATGAGCGTTGTCCCGATCCACTCCGCGCCGCATCCACGCCCCGTGGCGATGCCGATGCTGGCGCTGGGTATCGCCGTCCTGGTGGTGGGCGGCCCGGCTGCCGCCGCAGCCGCGCCTGCGCCCGGCGCGACGCCCACGCCGGAGCAGGTGCAGGCGGCCTACCGCGCTTCCGAGTCGACACTGCTGGACCGGAACGGTGCGCCGATCCAATCGATGCGCGTTGACCTGGCTGCGCGGCGCCTGCCGTGGGTAAAGCTGGACGACATTTCGCCGGCCCTGGGGGCGGCGGTGATGCAGGCCGAGGACCAGCGCTTCATGCAGCACGACGGCGTGGACCTGGAAGCGCTCGGCAAGGCGGCCTGGGACAACCTGTTCCGCCGCCGCCCGCGCGGCGCCTCCACCATCACCATGCAACTGGCGGCCCAGCTGGACCCGGCCCTGCAGCCGGCGGCGGCAGGCCGCAGCTGGACCCAGAAATGGGACCAGGTGAAAGCGGCCAGGGCGCTGGACCAGACATGGAGCAAGCCGCAGATCATGGAAGCCTATCTGAACCTGGTGACCTTCCGGGGCGAGCTGCAAGGCGTGGGGGCGGCCGCGCGCGGCCTGTTCGGCAAGGCGCCGTCCGGCCTGAACGTGGCCGAATCGGCGGTGCTGGCCAGCCTGCTGCGCGCGCCTTCGGCCGCGCCCAAGCTGGTGGCGCGGCGGGCCTGCGCACTGGCCAGGGAATTGAAGGCCCACGCGAACTGCGCGGCCATCGAGACCACCGCCGCCAACGCTTTCACGCGCTCGGCCGCCATGGCCGTGCTGGCGCCGGCGCCGCAGGTAGCGCAGAAGCTGCTGACGGCGCCGTCGCAGCAAGTGCGCAGCACGCTGGACGCCGGTTTGCAGCGCCACGCGCAGGCGGTGCTGCGGCAGCAGATCATTTCGCTGCGCGAGCGCAACGTGAAGGATGGCGCCCTGGTGGTGCTGGACAATGCCAGCGGCGAGATCCTGGCCTATGTCGGCAACGCCGGCGGCAGCGAAGTCGATGGCGTGGCGGCGCTGCGCCAGGCCGGCTCGACGCTCAAGCCTTTCCTGTTCGAGCTGGCGCTGGAGCGCAAGCAGCTTACCGCCGCCTCGCTGCTGGACGACACGGCGGTCGACATCTCCACCGCCACCGGCCTGTACGTGCCGCAGAACTACGACAAGGAATTCAAGGGCTATGTCAGCGCCCGCACCAGCCTGGCCGGTTCGCTCAACGTTCCCGCCGTGCGCACGCTGATGATGGTGGGCCTGGACCGTTTTCACGGCCGCCTGCGTGAGCTGGGCCTGGACAGCCTCACCGAGCCGGCCGACTACTACGGCTATTCGCTGGCGCTCGGCTCGGCCGATGTCAGCCTGCTGGACCTGGCCAACGCCTACCGCACACTGGCCAGCGGCGGCCTGCATGGCAGCGCCACCTTGCTGCCGCGCGCGCCCGAGGCCCGGCGCCGCGTGCTCGATGCGCGCGCCGCCTTCATCGTCGGCGACATCCTGTCCGACCGCGCCGCGCGCAGCGTCACCTTCGGCCTGAAGAACGAGCTGGCCACCACCTTCTGGGCGGCGGTCAAGACCGGCACCAGCAAGGACATGCGCGACAACTGGTGCGTGGGCTACAGCGAGCGCTACACGGTGGGGGTGTGGGTCGGCAATTTCGACGGCGGTTCGATGTGGGACGTGTCCGGCGTCACCGGCGCCGCCCCGGTCTGGCGCGACGTGATGGACTACCTGCACCAGCACGTGCCCAGCCGCGCCCCGGCCGCGCCGCCGGGCGTGCTGCGGCGCGACGTGGCCTGGCAGCCGGCCTTCGAGCCGCCGCGCGCGGAATGGTTCATCGCCGGCACGGAGAGCGCCGAAGTGGCGCTGCTGCAGGAAACCCGCCGCGTTCCGCGCATCCTGTACCCGGCCGACGCCAGCATCATCGCCATCGACCCCGACATCCCGGACGCCCGCCAGCGCGTGTTCTTCCAGGCGCAGGCCGGGCAGGGCCTGCGCTGGCAGCTGGACGGCGCCACCCTCGGCCCGGCCGCCGGCAGCCTGGCCTGGCGCCCGGAGCCGGGCCAGCACGAACTGGCCCTGGTCGACGCCGCCGGCGCCCCCGTGGCCACCACCCGTTTCCAGGTGCGCGGGAACGCGCAATAAACCAGCCGGCGAAAAAAAAGCCGGCATGCGCCGGCTTTTTCAGGGAGGTTGCTTAGCTTAGTCGCGGTCGCCGCCGGCGATGCCCAGCAGGCTCAGCAGGCTGCTGAAGATGTTGTACACGTTCAGGTACAGCGACAGCGTGGCGCTCACGTAGTTGGTTTCGCCGCCGTTGACGATCTGCTGTACGTCATGCAGGATGTAGGCGGAGAAGATGCCGATCACCATCACGCAGATGGCGATGTGCAGCGCCGGCATCTGGAAGAAGATGTTGGCGACGCTGGCCACGATCACCACGATCACGCCGGCGAACAGCCACTTGCCCATGGCCGAGAAGTCGCGCTTGGACACGGTGGCGATACTGGCCAGCGTGGCAAACACGGCCGCCGTGCCGCTGAAGGCCAGCATGATCAGCGAGCCGCCGTTGGAAAAGCCCAGGGTACGCGTCAGCAAGGGCGTCAGCATCAGGCCCATGAAGAAAGTGAAGCCCAGCAGCAGGCCTACGCCCAGGCCGCTGTTCTTGTTCTTTTCAATGCCCCAGATAAAGCCGTAGGCGATCGCCATGAAGACGATGAAGCCCATGATGCCGGTCGGCACCGGCACGTGCAAAGCCACGCCGGCGGCCGCGCCCAGCACGGTCGGGATCATCGACAGCGCCAGCAGCCAGTAGGTGTTGCGCAGGACATTGTGGCGTACCGCTACGCCCTTGCCTGAATAGTCGTAGGTTTGCTGCAAGTTGCTCATGATGTTGCCTCCAAAGGATAGGTGCGGAGCACCGCTTGCTAAAAGCATAGCATGCTCTGCGTAAAAGGAGCAAAAACCGGCTTAGAGGGGCCTTAAAATCGGCCCATGGCACCGAATCTCGGTCCGGAATGGGGTTCTATGGTAAAATCAAGGGTTGATTGAATCATCAATTTCGTTTTAAACCTTTCTTTTTATTGGAGTTTTTTACATGGCAATCGAACGCACCCTGTCGATCATCAAACCAGACGCAGTCGCTAAAAACGTTATCGGCCAGATCTACAGCCGTTTTGAAGGCGCTGGCCTGAAGATCGTCGCTGCGCGTATGGCTCAACTGTCGCGCGCTGAAGCCGAAGGCTTCTACGCTGTGCACGCTGCCCGTCCATTCTTCAAAGACCTGGTTGACTTCATGGTCTCCGGTCCAGTCATGATCCAGGTTCTGGAAGGCGAAGGCGCCATTGCCAAGAACCGCGATCTGATGGGCGCTACCGATCCTAAGAAAGCAGAAGCCGGCACCATCCGCGCCGATTTCGCTGACTCCATCGACGCCAACGCCGTGCACGGCTCCGACGCCGCTGAAACCGCTGCTGTGGAAATCGCTTACTACTTCCCAGCACTGAACGTTTACTCCCGTTAATCTTCGCTTCGGCGAAGCACGGTAGCACGTTGATTTGAGCTGTACCTGTTGCCCCGGCCTCGTCCGGGGCGCAGCCTTTTTTTAGAATGAATTGAGTACAAGTATGGACACGACCCTCACCAACCTTCTGGACTTCGATCCGGAACAGCTGATCGCCTACTGTGCGGAGTTGGGTGAGAAACCGTTCCGTGCCAAGCAGCTGCAGCGCTGGATCCACCAGTTCGGCGCGTCGGACTTCGATTCGATGACCGACCTGGCCAAGTCGCTGCGCGACAAGCTGAAAACCCGCGCCCACATCACGGCGCCGGCCATCATCAGCGACCATACGTCCACCGACGGCACCCGCAAATGGCTGGTCGACGTCGGCAACGGCAACGCCGTCGAAACCGTGTTCATCCCGGAAGAAAACCGCGGCACGCTGTGCATCTCCACCCAGGCCGGCTGCGCCGTGAACTGCCGCTTCTGCTCCACCGGCAAGCAGGGCTTCTCGCGCAACCTGACGGTGGGCGAGATCATCGGCCAGCTGTGGATGGCCGAATTCGAACTGCGCCGCACCAAGGGCATCGAGCCCGGTCCGAAAGGCGAGCGCCAGATCACCAATGTGGTGATGATGGGTATGGGCGAACCGCTGCTGAACTTCGAGCCGACCGCCACCGCGCTGAAACTCATGCTGGACGACAACGCCTACGGCCTGTCGCGCCGCCGCGTCACCCTGTCCACCTCCGGCGTGGTGCCGATGATGGACAAGCTGTCCCAGGTGGTGCCGGTGGCGCTGGCCGTGTCGCTGCACGCGTCGAACGACGCGCTGCGCGACGGCCTGGTGCCGCTGAACAAAAAATACCCGCTGGCCGAGCTGATGGCCGCCTGCAAGCGCTATCTCGAGTTCGCCCCGCGCGACTTCATCACCTTCGAGTACTGCATGCTGGACGGCTTCAACGACAGCGACGAGAACGCGCGCGAGCTGGTGGCGCTGGTCAAGCACCGCGAATTCGGCGTGAACTGCAAGTTCAACCTGATCCCGTTCAATCCCTTCCCGGAATCGGGCCTGTTCCGTTCCAAGAACGAGCGCATCAAGCAATTCGCCCAGATCCTGATGGACGCCGGCATCGTCACCACCATCCGCAAGACGCGCGGCGACGACATCGACGCGGCCTGCGGCCAGCTGGCCGGCGAAGTGCAGGACCGCACCAAGGTGCAGGAGCGCATGGGCAAGATGGCCGAATACCAGAAGAAATTCGGCCCCGAGTTCGGCAAGATCGTGGAGATCCGTTCCTGATGACCGTGCTAGCCCACCGCTGCCTGCTGCGCCTGGCCGCCCTCGGCCTGGCCGGGCTGCTGTGCGGCTGCGCGTCGGCGCCGGGCAGCACGCCGGGCCACAGCGGCAAGGCCGAGCTGGCCACGGCGTCGGACCAGACGGCGGCGCAAAAGCGCGCCGAAATCCGCATGCAGCTGGCCATCGGCTACTACCAGCAGGGCCAGTACGCGGTGGCGCTGGACGAAATCAAGAAGGCGCTGGCGGCCGATCCCGAACTGGCCGACGCCTACAGCATGCGCGCCCTGACCTATATGGCCATGGACGAGCGCGAGCTGGCCGAGGACAACTTCGTGCGCGCCCTGAAGCTGGCGCCGAACAGCCCGGAAGTGAACAACAACTACGGCTCCTTCCTGTGCCGCCATGGCCGCGTGGCCGAGTCGTTCAAGTATTTCGACGCGGCGCTGGCCGTGCGCTCCTACCAGTCGCCGGCCGATGCCTACAACAACGCGGGCAGTTGCGCGCTGAAACAGAAAGATTACGACACGGCAGAGAAGTATTTGCTGCCGGCATTGAAGATTGCGCCGGACGTGCCGGCTACCAGCGCCAACCTGGCGCGCATCTATTACGAGCGGCGCGACTATGTGCGCGCCGGTTTTTTCATTACCCGGCTGAGCAAGCTGGCCAAGATGGACAGCCTGTCGGCTGACGTGCTGTGGCTTGCAATCAGGGTGCAGCATAAACTCGGCGACACGGGCGCGGAATCGGCCTGGGTGACGCAATTGCGCCGCCACCATTCCGGCTCGCCGGAGTATGCTGCCTATCAACGTGGGGCGTTTGATGAGTGAGACAGGTATACCTATGAATTCAGAACGGGCGGATCAGCCTGAGAAGCAACAGCAGCAGGGCACGCCCGGTGCGCAGCTGAAAGCGCAGCGCGAGGCAATGGGCCTGACGGTGGACCAGATTGCGGACCAGCTCAAGCTGGCCCCGCGCCAGGTGGCGGCGCTGGAAGCGGGCGACTACGCCGCGCTGCCGAATATGGCGGTCACGCGCGGTTTCGTGCGCGCCTACGCCAAGGTGGTGAAGCTGGACGCCGCGCCGCTGGTGGCCATGATAGAAGTGAACCCGGCCCCCACCCATGAGACGGCCGCGCCGGCGCGCCGCGAGAAAATCTCGGCCACGTTCTCGGAGTCGCGCTTCCCGTCGCTGACGGAGCGCTCGTCCAAGCCTGCGGGCTGGCTGATGGGCGCCGCCGTGGTGGCGGTGGTGGTGGCCGTGGCCGGCGCTTACCAGGCCGGCCTGCTGCCGAACGTGCTGAACGCCGTGAAGGATGGTACGTCGGCGGCCAGCGCGCCAGCCGCCGCCACGCCTGCGCTGGAGACGGTGGCCAAGCCGGGCGCCGATACCGCGCCGCTGATTTCGCCGAACGTGCCGCTGGTTTCCGTGCCGCCGGCCGATAGCGCCGCCGGCGCCAGCACCACGGCCGGCGTCAATCCGGTCGTGCCGGGCGCCGCACCGGCAGGCGGCGCGCCGGCCGGCACCGCAGCGGCCCAGGCCGCCGCCGCTCCGGCGCCGGCCGTTCCGGCCCCGGCCCCGGCGGCCGCCGTGCCTGCGCCGGCGGCGGCTCCGGCTGCCCCGGCCGCGGCAAGCGGCGCGGCCACGCTGGTGCTCAAGTTTACGGACGACTCGTGGGTGGAAATCCGCCGCCCCGGCAAGCCGTCGCTGATCGCGCGCCTGGTCAAGGCCGGCAGCACCGAGCAGTTCGAGATCAACGACGCGGCGCTGCTGATCGTCGGCAAGCCCGGCCACGTGCAAGCCACGCTGCGCGGCCAGCCGCTGGCCTTGCCGGAAGTGCCAGGCGGTACAATTGCACGCGTAAATATCAAGTAAATAAGTTAAGTAAAGCTCATTGAACAACATGGACGTCCCGATGTCGAACACCGCAATCCCTTCAGGCCCGCAAGCGCGCCGTGGCAGCCGCAGCGTGCTGGTGGCCCATGGCGACCGCAAGATCTGGGTCGGCGGCGACGCGCCCGTGGTGGTGCAGTCGATGACCAACACCGACACGGCCGACGCCGTGGCGACCGCGATCCAGATCAAGGAACTGGCGCGCGCCGGTTCCGAGCTGGTGCGCCTGACGGTGGACCGCCCCGAGGCGGCCGCCGCCGTGCCCTACATCCGCGACCAGCTGGACAAGATGGGCGTCGACGTGCCGCTGGTGGGCGATTTCCATTACAACGGCCACACCCTGCTGACCGACTACCCGGACTGCGCCCAGGCCTTGTCCAAGTACCGCATCAACCCCGGCAACGTGGGCAAGGGCGCCAAGCGCGACACGCAGTTCGCGCAGATGATAGAAGTGGCCGTCAAGTACGACAAGCCGGTGCGCATCGGCGTCAACTGGGGCAGCCTGGACCAGGCGCTGCTGGCGCGCATCATGGACGAGAACGCGGCCCGCGAGAACCCGTGGTCGGCGCAAGCCGTCATGTACGAGGCGCTGATCACGTCCGCCATCGAAAACGCGGTGCGCGCCGAGGAACTGGGCATGGGGCGCGACAAGATCATCCTGTCCTGCAAGGTCTCCGGCGTGCAGGACCTGATCGCCGTGTACCGCGAGCTGGGCAAGCGCTGCGACTACCCGCTGCACCTGGGCCTGACCGAAGCGGGCATGGGCAGCAAGGGCATCGTGGCCTCGACCGCCGCGCTGTCGGTGCTGCTGCAGGAAGGCATCGGCGACACCATCCGCATTTCGCTGACCCCGGAACCGGGCGGCGACCGCACCAAGGAAGTGGTGGTCGGCCAGGAAATCCTGCAGACCATGGGCTTGCGCAAGTTCACCCCCATGGTGATCGCCTGCCCGGGCTGCGGCCGCACCACCTCCACCACCTTCCAGGAGCTGGCCGACGACATCCAGACCTATCTGCGCGACTCGATGCCGGAATGGAAGAAGGACTACCCGGGCGTAGAAGCGATGAATGTGGCGGTCATGGGCTGCATCGTCAACGGCCCCGGCGAGTCCAAGCACGCCAATATCGGCATCAGCCTGCCCGGCACCGGCGAATCGCCGGCCGCGCCGGTGTTTGTCGACGGCCAGAAATTCGCCACCTTGCGCGGCGACAATATCGTCCAGGAATTCCAGGCCATCGTGCTGGATTACGTTAAAAAGAACTACGGCAAAGCATATGTCTGACAATAAAAAAGCTGAAAAAATCACCGCCATCAAGGGCATGAACGACCTGCTGCCGCAGGACGCGCACCTGTGGGAACTGTTTGAGAACACCGCACAATCCGTGGTGCAGAGCTACGGCTTCCAGCAGATCCGCACCCCCATCGTCGAGAACACCAGCCTGTTCGCGCGCGCCATCGGCGCCGTCACCGACATCGTCGAGAAGGAAATGTACTCCTTCACCGATTCGATGAACGGCGACGCGCTGACCCTGCGCCCGGAAGGCACGGCCGGCGTGGTGCGTTCGGTGATCGAGAACAACCTGGTGTACGAAGGCCCGAAGCGCCTGTGGTACAAGGGCCAGATGTTCCGCCACGAGAAGCCGCAGCGCGGCCGCTACCGCCAGTTCCACCAGTTCGGCTGCGAAGCGGTGGGCTTCACCGGCCCGGACGTGGACGCTGAAATGATCATGATGTGCCGCCGCCTGTGGGACGACCTGGGCCTGGAAAACATCCGCCTGGAACTGAACTCCATCGGCGACGCGGCCGAGCGCGCGGCGCACCGCGTGGACCTGATCGCCTACCTGGAGTCGCACAGCGAGCTGCTGGATGCGGAAGCCCAGCGCCGCCTGCACAGCAATCCGCTGCGCATTCTGGACACCAAGAATCCGGCCATGCAGGAACTGGTAAACCAGGCGCCCAAGCTGCTGGACTACCTGGGCGAAGCGTCGCTGGCGCACTTCAACGGCGTGCAGAAGATCCTGAACCATAACAACATTCCGTTCACCATCAACACCCGCCTGGTGCGCGGCCTGGACTACTACAACCGCACCGTGTTCGAGTGGGTGACGGACGAACTGGGCACGCAAGGCACGGTGTGCGCCGGCGGCCGCTACGACCCGCTGATCGAAACCTTCGGCGGCAAGCCTACCCCTGCGGTGGGCTTCGCCATGGGCATCGAGCGCCTGGTGGAACTGATGAAGGTGGCCGGCGAACCGGCCGAGCCCAACCAGTGCGACGTGTACATGGTGCACCAGGGCGAGCCAGCCCAGATGCAAGCCTTCGTGCTGGCCGAGCGCCTGCGCGACGCCGGCCTGGACGTGGTGCTGCACTGCGCCGCGCTGAGCGGCGCCGGCTCCTTCAAGAGCCAGATGAAGAAGGCCGACGGCAGCGGCGCGTCGTTCGCCGTCATCATCGGCGAGTCGGAGGTGGCCAACGCCACCGCCAACGTGAAAGCCATGCGCGGCGAAGAGGGCGAGCACCAGCAAGCCACCGTTGCGTTCGACGACGTGGTGGACTACATCGTGGACCACATCACGGGCGATGGCGAGGAGCACCACCATTTCCACGTGCACGATGAAAACTGCAAGCACTAATCCGTACCGTAACCGATCAACCTTTTTAACCTGACCGAATCTCATGGCATACGATCTCGAAGAACAAGAACAACTAGCTAACTTCAAGGCCTGGTGGGCCAAGTACGGCAACCTGACGTCGTGGGTACTGATCGCGGGCCTGGCGGCGTATTCCGGCTGGAACGGCTGGCAGTATTACCAGCGCACCCAGGCCGCGTCGGCCTCGGCCCTGTACGACGAGCTGCAGACCGCCGTCGCCGCCAAGGACGCGGCCAAGGTGCAGCGCGCCACCGCCGACATGCAGAGCAAGTTCGCCAGCACCAGCTACGCCACCATGGCGGCGCTGGCGGCCGCCAAGCATGCCTTCGACGCGAACGACCTGAAGACCGCCAAGGCCCAGCTGAACTGGGCCATCGAGCACGGCGAGGAAGAGCACAAGGCGATCGCGCGCGTGCGCCTGGCTGGCGTGCTGCTGGACGAGAAAGCCTACGACGAGGCGCTGAAGGTGCTGGCCGTGGCCGTGCCGAAGCAGTTCGAAGGTTCCGTGGCCGACCGCAAGGGCGACGTGCTGGCGGCGCAGAACAAGCTGGCCGAAGCGCGCACCGCCTACCTGGCCGCGCTGAACGCCATCGACAAGAAGAACCCGGGCCGCCAGCTGATCCAGCTCAAGCTCGAGGCGATCGGCGGCACCGTGCCGGCCGAGCCTAAGGCCGCCGCGTAACGAAGGGAATCGGGGGTGGCAGGGCGGGCTGGCGCATGGCGCGCAACCCGCTGGCGCCGCCGCAATGCATGCATGGCGGGTTGCGCGCAAGCGCTGACCCGCCCTACGGGTTTAAGGACATTTATGCGTATTGCCGGAAAAGTTGTTGGAGTTAGCCTGCTGGCCCTGGCCGCGGGTTGCAGCACCCTGGACAAGATCAATCCGTTCGCGGATGAGCCGAAGGACAAGCCAGCCGCGCTGGTGGAACTGAAAAACCCGATGGCGGTGAAAACCGCGTGGAAGTACTCGCTGGGCAAATCCGGCGCCAACAGCTTCAGCCCTGCGGCTGCGGCCGGCAGCGTGTTCGTAGCCGACGCCGACGGCGGCGTGGCGCGCCTGGACGCGGCCAGCGGCAAGCAGCTGTGGCGCGTCAAGGCCGGCAGCGACCTGACCGCCGGCGTGGGCGCCAGCCCGAACGGCGAAATCGTCGTGGTGGGCGGCGTCAAGGGCAACATCATCGCCTTCGACGGCAGCGGCAAGCAGCTGTGGAAGGCGCAAGCCTCGAGCGAAGTGCTGTCCTCGCCGGTGGCGGCGGACGACGTGGTGGTGGTGCGGTCGGTGGATAACCGCATCACGGCCTTCGAAGCCAAGACCGGCGCCAAGCGCTGGTCGGTGCTGCGCACCACGCCAGCCCTGACCCTGCGCAATGCGCCGGGCATGGTCATCAACGGCAGCAATGTCTACGTCGGCCAGCCCGGCGGCAAGCTGCTGGCGCTGACCCTGGCCACCGGCGTGCCGCGTTTCGAAGTGTCGGTGGGCGAGCCGAAGGGCGCCACCGAACTGGAGCGCGTGGCCGACGTGGCCGGCTCGCCGGTGGTGTTCGAGAAAGACATCTGCGCCGTGACCTACCAGGGCCGCGTGGGCTGCTTCGACCTGGCCACCGGCCAGGCGCGCTGGACCAAGGAAGTGTCTTCCGACGTCGGCGTGGCGGTGGACCAGCGTTTCGTGTTCACGGCCGACGAGAAGGGCGCCGTGGCGGCCTTCTCGCGCGAAGGCGGCCAAAGCGCCTGGAAGAACGACAAGCTGGCATTCCGCCGCCTGTCCACGCCGGCCTCGGTCGGCCGCAGCGTGGCCGTGGGCGACATGCAGGGCTACATCCATTTCCTGTCGCGCGAAGATGGCGCACTAATAGGTCGGGTCAGCACCGACGGCTCGGCGATCAAATCGTCGCCGGTCATCGCTGGTCCGAATTTGATTTTCCAAACCCAATCAGGGACAGTGACCGCGCTCGCGGTCGAGTAATACAATGAAGCCGGTAATAGCACTCGTAGGTCGCCCGAACGTCGGGAAATCGACCTTATTCAATCGTCTGACCCGCTCGCGCGACGCGCTGGTGGCGGACTTGCCAGGCCTGACGCGCGATCGCCACTATGGCGAGGGCCGCGTCGGCGAACGCCCCTTCCTGGTGGTCGACACCGGCGGTTTCGAGCCGGTCGCCAAGGAAGGCATCATGTACCAGATGGCGCTGCAGACCAAGCAGGCTGTCGCGGAGGCCGACATCGTGGTGTTCCTGGTCGACGGCCGCCAAGGCCTGACGCCGCACGACAAGACCATCACGGACTTCCTGCGCAAGACCGGCCGCCCCGTGCTGCTGGTGGTAAACAAGTCGGAAGGCATGCGCTACACCGCCGTGGTGTCCGACTTCTACGAACTGGGCATGGGCGACCCGTATGTGATTTCCGCCGCCCACGGCGACGGCGTGCACGACCTGGTGCAGGAAGCGCTGGACAAGGCTTTCGAGCAGCGTCCGGAAGATGCCGAGGAACTGGAGCCGGCCGAGCGCGGCGTGAAAATCGCGCTGGTGGGCCGTCCCAACGTCGGCAAGTCGACCCTGATCAATACCCTGCTGGGCGAAGAGCGCGTGATCGCCTTCGACATGCCGGGCACCACGCGCGACTCGATCGAGATCCCGTTCGAGCGCGACGGCAAGCAGTACACGCTGATCGACACGGCCGGTATCCGCCGCCGCGGCCGCGTGTTCGAAGCCATCGAGAAATTCTCGGTGGTCAAGACCTTGCAGTCGATTTCGGAAGCGAACGTCGTGATCCTGATGCTGGACGCCCAGCAGGACATCTCCGAGCAGGACGCCCACATCGCCGGCTTCGTGCTGGAAACGGGCCGCGCGCTGGTGGTGGCCGTCAACAAGTGGGACGGCCTGCAGTCGGACGACCGCGACGAGATCAAGATCGACCTGGACCGCAAGCTGGACTTCCTGTCCTTCGCCAAGATGCACTTCATCTCGGCGCTGAAGGCGTCCGGCATCGGCCCGCTGATGAAGTCGGTGGACCAGGCTTACGCCGCCGCCATGGCCGACATGTCCACCCCGAAGCTGACCCGCGCGCTGCAGGAGGCGGTGGAGAAGCAGGAGCCGAAGCGCAAGGGCTCGATCCGTCCGAAGATGCGCTATGCGCACCAGGGCGGCATGAACCCGCCGGTGATCGTGATCCACGGCAATGCGCTGGACGCGGTCTCGGACCCGTACAAGCGTTACCTGGAAAAGCATTTCCGCGATACCTTCAACCTGGTCGGCACGCCGCTGCGCATTGAATTGCGCACCGGTAAAAACCCGTTCGACAAGCGCGAAAAATAAAAGGCCGCTTATTGCTGATTCGTTGACATTTCTGCACGGTACGCCCTGCACGAATGTCAAAAACAGGTTACAGTAGCTTGAAGGCATCATTCTCCAGGCAGAGATTGATGCTTGGCACTTGAAATACAGCGAGTCGCCTCCAATTCACACACAACAACATAAAACGGAGCTGTTATGAGCAACAAAGGGCAACTGTTACAAGACCCATTCCTGAACGCGCTGCGCAAGGAACACGTTCCTGTCTCGATCTACCTGGTCAACGGCATCAAGCTGCAGGGACATATCGAATCGTTCGACCAATACGTGGTATTGCTGCGCAATACCGTGACCCAGATGGTGTACAAGCACGCCATTTCGACCGTGGTGCCGGCCCGTGCCGTCAACCTGAACATCGAATCCGAAGCGGAATAATCATTGAGTATTGATTTTCGCCTCCCACCTTGCCTGGCGGTCGCATGCGCGCAGCTTTAGTCGGGGTCGACTTCGGTCAGGGCGATTTTGCCGCCAGCGTCGAGGAACTGATGCTGCTCGCGCGTTCGGCGGGAGCGGACCCGGTGACCACGATTACCGGCAAGCGCTCCAGTCCGGACGCAGCGTATTTCGTCGGCAGCGGCAAGGCCGACGAGATCGGCTTTGCCGTCCAGGATCTCAAGCTTGAGATCGTCATCTTCAATCACGCCTTGTCGCCAGCGCAGCAGCGCAACCTGGAAAAGCGCCTGCAGGTCCGCGTGCTGGACCGCACCAGCCTGATCCTGGATATCTTCGCGCAGCGCGCGCAAAGCCACGAGGGCAAGCTGCAGGTCGAGCTGGCCCAGCTGCAGCACCTGGCCACCCGCCTGATACGCGGCTGGACCCACCTGGAACGCCAGAAAGGCGGTATCGGCTTGCGCGGTCCGGGTGAGACCCAGCTCGAGACCGACCGCCGCCTGATCGGCGAGCGCGTCAAGGCGCTGCGGGCCCGCCTGGCCAAGCTGCGCAAGCAGCATGAAACCCAGCGCCGTTCGCGCGGGCGCAGCCAGACGTTTTCCGTGTCCCTGGTCGGCTACACCAATGCCGGCAAGTCCACCCTGTTCAATGCGATGACCAAGGCCGGCGTGTATGTCGCCGACCAGCTGTTTGCCACGCTGGACACCACCTCGCGCCGCGTCTACATGGGCGAGGAAGTGGGCAATGTGGTGGTCTCCGACACGGTCGGTTTCGTGCGGGAACTGCCGCACCAGCTGGTGGCGGCATTCCGCGCCACGCTGGAAGAAACCATCCATGCCGACCTGCTGCTGCACGTGGTCGATGCGGCCAGCCCGGTGCGCATGGAGCAGATCGAGCAGGTCAACCTGGTGCTGCGCGAAATCGGCGCCGATCATATTCCCCAGATCCTGGTCTGGAACAAGATCGATGCGGCCGGCCTGGAGCCGGCGGTCGAGCGTGATGAATATGCTAAAATTTCTCGCGTTTTCACCAGCGCCCGCACCGGCGCTGGGCTGGACCTGCTGCGCAGCGCGATCACCGAAGCGGCCAAGGCCGCACCCGGCAAGGCTTATCTGTACGAGGCGCCCGACGAGGAACCGGATCTGCACGATGAAGATCAGGACCCGGACTCCGATGGCCATTCCACTTTCACCCAAGTTGGATCACATTAGTATGCCTTTCTCCTCCTTAAAAAAAAGAATAGGCTTGAAGCTGAACTTGAACGATCCCCGCTGGGGCTCGGACAACAAGGACGGCAACAAGCAGGCCCAAGAAGGCAAGAAACCCGGTGAAGGTCCGCCGGACCTGGACCAGCTTTGGCGCGACTTCAACCAGCGCCTGAACGGCCTGTTCGGCCAGAAGCGCAATAACAACAACGGCAGCGGCGGTGGCGGCAGCAGCGGCGGCGGCGACATGCGCGGCGCCGGCTTCACCATGGGCGCGGTCGGTGCGATCGCCGCGCTGGTGTGGCTGGCCAGTGGCGCCTTCATCGTGCAGGAAGGCCAGACCGGGGTGGTGTTCACCTTCGGCAAAGTCTCGCACGTGACGCCCGCCGGCTTGAACTGGCGCTGGCCGTATCCCTTCCAGAGCGACGTCACCGTCAATGTGTCGCAGGTGCGCACGGTGGAAGTGGGTTACCGCAACAACGTCAAGAACAAGCAGCTGCGCGAATCGCTGATGCTGACCGACGACGAGAACATCATCGACATCCAGTTCGCGGTGCAGTACACGCTGAAGAACCCGGTGTCCTGGATCACCAGCAACACCAATCCCGAGGAGACGGTGATGCAGGTGGCCGAGACGGCCATCCGCGAAATCGTCGGCAAGAGCAAGATGGACTTCGTGCTGTACGAGGGCCGCGAGAAGGTGGCTTTTGAAACCCAGCAGCTGATGCAGCAGATCCTGGACCGCTACGCGTCCGGCGCCCAGATCACCAACGTGACCATGCAGGGCGTGCAGCCGCCGGAGCAGGTGCAAGCGGCCTTCGACGACGCCGTCAAGGCAGGGCAGGACCGCGAGCGCCTGAAGAACGAAGGCCAGGCTTACGCCAACAAGGTCATTCCCGAGTCGCGCGGCGCCGCCTCGCGCCTGACCCAGGACGCCGAGGCGTACCGCTCGCAGGTGGTGGAGAACGCCGAGGGTAACGCGGCGCGCTTCAAGTCGGTGCAGGCCGAGTACGCGAAGGCGCCCGGCGTCACGCGCGACCGCATGTACATCGACACCATGCAGCAGATCTTCAGCAGCACCAGCAAGGTGATGATCGATTCCCGCGCCGGCAACAACCTGCTGTATTTGCCGCTCGATAAACTGATCGCCCAGTCGGCCGCCGCCGACGCTGCCGCGAAAGCGAATGCGACGCCGCCGCCGCCCACCGCCGTGATGCTGCCATCCGATGGCTTGCCGCCGGTCGATACCCGCCCGCGCGACAGCCGTACGCGCGAGTCCTCACGTGATCGGGAGAGCCGTTAATGAATCGCATAGTTACCATCCTGATCGGCGGCTTCATCGCATTGATGCTGCTGTCCTCGACCGTGTTCGTGGTCGACCAGCGCAAGTACGCCATCGTGTTCGCGCTGGGTGAAGTCAAGCAGGTGATTTCCGAGCCCGGCCTGCACTTCAAGCTGCCGCCGCCGTTCCAGAACGTGCTGTACCTGGAAAAGCGCATCATGACCATCGATTCGCCGGATGCCGACCGTTTCATCACGGCCGAGAAGATGAACATCCTGGTCGACGCCTTCGTCAAATGGCGCATCGTCGAGCCGCGCCTGTACTTCGTGTCCTTCGGCGGCGACGAGAGCCGCGCCCGCGACCGCATGTACCAGATCGTGAAAGCGGCGCTGAACGACGAGATCACCAAGCGCACCGTGCGCGAAGTGATCTCCGGCCAGCGCGGCAAGGTCATGGAAGCGCTGCGCACCAAGGTGATCGTGGAAGCCAAGCAGATCGGCGTCGAGATCATCGACGTGCGCCTGAAGCGCGTGGACTATGTGGAGCAGATCAACAACTCCGTGTACGAACGCATGAAGGCCGAGCGCGTGCGCGTGGCCAACGAACTGCGCTCCACCGGTACCGCCGACTCGGAGAAAATCCGCGCCGACGCCGACCGCCAGCGCACCGTGATCCTGGCCGAAGCCTACCGCGCCGCCGAAACCATCAAGGGCGAGGGCGACGCCAAGGCCAGCCAGATCTATGCCGACGCGTTTGGCCGCAATCCGGAGTTCTACAAGTTCTACCGCAGCCTGAGCGCCTACCGCGAGTCCTTCAAGAACCGCAGCGACGTGCTGGTGCTCGACCCGAGCTCGGAGTTCTTCAAGTACTTCAAAGGCGGCACCGGCGGCGCTGCCGCTCCGGCGCCCGCCAAAAAGTAAGCTGTCCCACGCCACCCGCCCTGCACACCCCGCAGGGCGGGTTGGCGGCCTGCCCGCGTAACCCGCCAGCGCCGCCCGACCAGCTTTTATTTCCATCCGCCCGCATTTTCGCGTAAAATATGCGGTTCGGCCCTCCGATTGCCGTGTGCGTTCCCGCCGGGACGCATGATCGATATCTCAACAACACCGTTTCCGGTTTTCTCCATGCCGAATTGGCTATTGCCCGAACATATTGCGGACGTTTTGCCGTCCGAAGCGCGCAAGATTGAAGAATTGCGCCGCCTGATGCTGGATAACTTCCGCTTGTACGGCTACGAACTCGTCATGCCGCCCCTGCTGGAATACGTCGAGTCCCTGATGACCGGCGCCGGCCAGGATACCGAGCTGCGCACCTTCAAGCTGGTCGACCAGATTTCCGGCCGCATGCTGGGCCTGCGCGCCGACATGACCACGCAAGTGGCCCGCATCGACGCGCACCTGCTCAACCGCGCCAGCGTCACCCGCCTGTGCTACGCCGGCAGCGTGCTGCATACCCGTCCGTCGGGTCTGCACACCACCCGCGAGCCGCTGCAGATCGGCGCCGAAATCTATGGCCACGCCGGCCTGGAAGCGGACGCCGAGATCCAGGAACTGGCGCTGGCCTCGCTGGCGCTGGCCGGTTTCACCGACGTGCGCCTGGACCTGTCCCACGTGGGCGTGCTGCGCGCCATCCTGGCCGAGGACGCCAACGCGGCCAAGGACGAGGCCGCGCTGTACCTGCTGCTGCGCGCCAAGGACGTGCCCGGCCTGGAGCTGCAAACCGCCGGCTACGCGCCGGCCGTGCGCGCCGCGTTGCTGGCCCTGCCGAACCTGTACGGCGACGTGGACGTGCTCAAGCGCGCCCGCGAAGTGCTGCCGGAACTGCCGGGCATCAGCAAGGCGCTGGCCGAGCTGGCCGCCCTGGCCGCCACCGCCGACAACCCGGCCACCGGCCGCGAAGTGGCGATCGACCTGGCCGACCTGCGCGGCTACCAGTACGAAAGCGGCGCCATGTTCGCCGTCTACGTACCGGGCCTGCCGAACGCGGTGCTGCGCGGCGGCCGCTACGACCACGTCGGCGAAGCGTTTGGCCGGGCCCGTCCCGCCACCGGCTTCTCGATGGACTTGCGCGAACTGGCGCGCCTGCTGCCCACGGCCGAGCGCAAGCACTCGATCCGCGCGCCGTGGGGCAATGCGCCTGAACTGAAAGACAAGATTGCCGAGCTGCGCAAAGCCGGCGAAGTTGTGATCCAGAGCCTGCCGGGTCACAGCAATGAACAGGACGAGTTCGAGTGCGACCGCGCGCTGGTGCTCGACGATAGTGGTAGCAACTGGATTCTTAAAAACTTAGGTTAGTGTGATGTCGAAAAAAAATATGGCAAAGAACGTGGTTGTCATCGGCACCCAATGGGGCGATGAAGGCAAAGGTAAAATCGTTGATTGGCTGACCGATCACGCCCAGGGCGTGGTGCGCTTCCAGGGCGGCCACAACGCCGGCCACACGCTGGTCATCGGCGGCGTGAAGACCGCGCTGCAGCTGATCCCGTCGGGCATCATGCGTCCAGGCGTGGCCTGCTACATCGGCAACGGTGTGGTGGTGTCGGTGCCGGACGTGCTGCGCGAAATCGACAAGCTCGAAGCGGTCGGCGTGGAAGTGGCTTCGCGCCTGAAGATCTCCGAGGCTTGCCCGGTCATCCTGCCGTACCACAGCGCGCTCGACGCGGCCCGCGAAGCGGCCCGCGGCGCCGCCAAGATCGGCACCACCGGCAAGGGCATCGGCCCGGCCTATGAAGACAAAGTGGCGCGCCGCGCCATCCGCATCGCCGACCTGCTGAACGAAGAGCGTTTCGCGGAGAAGCTGAAGGAAAACCTGGATTACCACAACTTCGTGCTGGAGAACTACCTCAAGGCGCCGAAGATCGAGTACCAGAAGACCCTGGACGATGCGCTGGCCTACGTGCCGCGCCTGCGCCCGATGGTCACCGACGTGTCGAGCGCCCTGTACGCCGCGCACAAGGCCGGCGGCAACTTGCTGTTCGAAGGCGCGCAAGGCTCGCTGCTGGACGTGGACCACGGCACCTATCCGTTCGTCACCTCGTCGAACTGCGTGGCCGGTAACGCCGCCGCCGGCGCCGGCGTCGGTCCCGGCATGCTGCACTACATCCTGGGCATCACCAAGGCCTACACCACCCGCGTCGGCTCCGGCCCGTTCCCGTCGGAACTGCCTACCGATGCCGGCGTTGGCCACCACCTGTCGTCGGTCGGCCACGAGTTCGGCACCGTGACGGGCCGCGCCCGCCGCTGCGGCTGGTTCGACGCCGCGCTGCTGCGCCGCTCGGTCCAGATCAACGGCGTGTCGGGCATGTGCATCACCAAACTGGACGTCATGGACGGCCTGGAAACCATCAAAATCTGCACCAGCTACACGCTGGACGGCCGCACCGTGGACATCTTCCCGGTCGGCGCAGAGGACGCGGCCCGCTGCCAGCCTATCTACGAAGAGATGGCTGGTTGGAGCGAAAGCACGGTCGGCGCAAAATCGCTGGCCGCGCTGCCTGCAAACGCGCGCGCTTATATCAAGCGCATCGAAGAACTGGTTGGCGTGCCAGTGGATATGGTGTCGACCGGCCCGGACCGCGAAGAGACCATCGTACTGCGCCATCCGTACGAGTAAGAAGGATAGAACTGATGAACACCCCTCAATCCGATGACAAGCACCTGTGGGTGTCCTGGGATGAATACCACCGCCTGATCGAGCGCCTGGCGCTCAAGGTGCATGAATCGGGCTGGAAGTTCGACATGGTCCTGTGCCTGGCGCGCGGCGGCGTGCGTCCCGGCGACGTGTTCTCGCGTATTTTCGACGTGCCGCTGGCGATCCTGTCGACCAGCTCCTACCGCGCCGACAAGGGCACCGTGCAGGGCGACCTGGACATTGCCAAATACATGACGATGACCAAGGGCCCGCTGTCGGGCCGCATCCTGCTGGTGGACGACCTGGCCGATTCGGGCGTGACCCTGATCAAGGTCATGGAGCACCTGAAGCAGAACTTCGAAGGCGTGACCGAGGTGAAGTCGGCTGTGATCTGGACCAAGGGCAGCTCGGCATTCCGTCCGGACTACCAGATGGAAGAACTGCCGCACAATCCATGGATCCACCAGCCGTTCGAAGACTACGACGGCATCCGCCCGCACCAGCTGGCGGCCTGGATCAAGAAGGGCGAAGCGTCGAAGTAATCGGCGTTCCCGGTACAAAGCGGCCTGCGGGCCGCTTTTTTTTTGGTTCATCGCGGATTTCCGGGATGGTGTTTCGCCGCACGGCGCTTGCGGCGGTTTTTTTTCGCCCGTGACAATTGGGTATATTGCAGAAGGGAAATTATCCTATACTGCTCCTGACGCGGCGCTGTGCCGCCACAGGGAGAGCGCATGGACTGGATGAACGTGTGGCGGGCGGGTGCGATTGCGGGCTTGCTTGGAGCGGCCTGCAGCGCCGGGGCCGCAGGGCAGCGGCCGGCGCCGCTGCCGGATGCGGCGTCGCAGAACATGCAGACGATCGTGAACCTGGCCGTGCTGCCGATCGAGGCGCAATGGCAGGAACGCGACTATGGTGGCCTGGAGGCCAGCTTCAAGTCGCTGTGCGGCGCCAGCGAGCGCTTCTCTGACGGCCAGCCGAAAATAATGATCTACGAATCGGCGCTGAACCACTATTTCGGCGCGTGGAACGCCTGGGACGCGTATCCCAGGCAGCTTCAGGAGTGGCGCACACAGTATCCCGATTCGCTGGCGCAGGCCTTGGCGGAAACCATGTACTGGAGTGCCTACGCGTGGAAAGCGCGCGGTGGCGGTTACGCGCACAGGGTGCCGCAGGAAGCCTGGCAGCTGTTCCATGAGCGCATGGCCATGGCCAGCGCGCGGCTGGAAGAGAGCAAGGCGCTATCGAACAGTTGTCCGCTGTGGCACAGCCTGCGCATCGCCAATCTGATGGAAACGGGCGCGCCGCGCGCGGTCATCGAGGCTGCCTACAAGCAGGCCGTGGCCGCTTTCCCATTCGACCTGCAGATCCATGCGCAAATGGCGCGCGTCTACAGCCCGCGCTGGGGCGGCAGCGCGCGCGAGTTCGATGCCTTCGCGCGACGTGCCGCCGCCATCACGCGCAGTGCCGAAGGGCAGGGCATGTACGCGCGCCTGTATTGGGGCGAGGACTGCAACTGCGACTCGGCGCCGCCCTTCGCTAGCGACGGTACCGGCCCGGAATGGAAGGTGATGAAGGCCGGCTTCGAGGACTTGTTGAAGCGCTATCCGAACAGCACGTGGAACGCCAATAAATTCGCTTCCTTCGCCTGTCGCGCGAATGACAAGGAAACTTACCTGAAACTGCGCACCGCACTGCAGGGCGCAGTCTACGAAGCGCTGTGGCCCGCGTCCTACTCCATGGACGTGTGCGACAGGCGCTTTGGCAAGCCTGCCTAAGCCTCGGCGGCGGCCTTCGGCCCGCCCGCCTTGCCGCCGTGCGCGAGCCGATACAGCAGCGGCAGCACCAGCATGGTCAGCGCGGTGGAGGACAGGATGCCGCCGATGACCACCGTGGCCAGCGGCCGCTGGACCTCGGCACCGGTGCCGGTGGCCAGCGCCATCGGCACGAAGCCCAGTGCGGCCACCAGCGCCGTCATCAGCACCGGCCGCAAGCGCCCCAGTGCGCCTTCGCGCACCGCCTGGTCCAGCGTCCTGCCTTCCTCGCGCAGGCTGCGGATGAAGGAAATCAGCACCAGCCCGTTCAGCACCGCCACTCCGGACAGCGCGATGAATCCGACCGCTGCCGAAATCGACAGCGGCAGCCCGCGCATGGCCAGCGCCGCGATGCCGCCGGTGAGCGCGAATGGAATGCCGCTGAACACCAGCAGGCCGTCCTTCAGGTTGCCGAACATGGCGAACAGCAGTCCGAGCACCAGCAGCAGCGCCGCCGGCACCACCAGCTTCAGGCGCTGCACGGCCGACTGCAGCTGCTCGAACTGCCCGCCCCAGGTGATCCAGTAGGCCGGCGGCAGCTTCACCTGCTCCCGTATGGCCTGCCCGGCCTCCGCCACGAAGGAGCCGATGTCGCGCCCGCGCACGTTCGCGCTGACCACCACGCGCCGCTTGCCCTGTTCGCGGCTGACCTGGTTCGGTCCCGGCGCAATGTCGAGCGCCGCCACTTCGCCCAGCGCAATGAAACCCTTGCCCGGCAGCGCGATCGGCAGGCGCCGGATGGCATCGAGGTCGCTGCGCATCTGCTCCGGCAGCCGCACCACGATGTCGAAGCGGCGGTCGCCCTGGAACACGTCGCCGGCCTGCTGGCCGCCCACGGCCGCCGCCACCGTCTCCTGCACGTCGGCCGAGTTCAGGCCGTAGCGCGCCAGCCTGGCGCGGTCCACGGCCACCGTGAGCACAGGCAGGCCGCTGGTCTGCTCCACCTTCACTTCACTGGCGCCCGGCACCTTTTCCAGTACGGACGAAATCCGTTCCGCCGTGCCGTTCAGCACCGCCATGTCGTCGCCGAACACCTTGACCGCCACGTCGCTGCGCACGCCCGAGATCAGCTCGTTGAAGCGCAGCTGGATGGGCTGCGAGAACTCGTAGCTGTTGCCGGGCAGCTGCTCCACGCTGGCGCGGATGGCCGCCTCCAGCTGTTGGCGCGTCTTGCGCGGCTTGGGCCACTGGTGTTGCGGCTTGAACATGATGAAGCCGTCCGCGCTGTTGGGCGGCATCGGGTCGGAGGCCACCTCTGCGGTGCCGATGCGGGCGAACACGCGCTCGATCTCGGGAAACTCCTTCATCAGCTTGCGCTCCAGCTGCTGCTGCATCGTCACCGACTGGGTCAGGCTGGTGCCGGGGATGCGCAGCGTCTGCAGCGCGATGTCGCCTTCGTCCAGGCTGGGCACGAACTCGCTGCCCATGCGCGTGGCCAGCAGCGCGGACAGCAGCACCGCCACCGCCGCGAAGGCCAGCACCACCGGCTTGTTGGCCATGGCCCGGTCCAGCGCCGGCGCGTACCAGCGCGAGGCCGCGCGCATCACCGCGTTCTCCTTCTCGCTGACGCGCTCGCCGATGAACAGCGCCACGGCGGCCGGCACAAAGGTCATCGACAGCACCATGGCGCCGAACAGCGCGATCACCACGGTGAGCGCCATCGGGTGGAACATGCGTCCCTCCACGCCGCTGAAGGCGAAGATGGGCAGGTACACGGCCATGATGATGAGCTGCCCGAACAGCAGCGGGCGGCGTGACTCGCGCGCGGCGGCGAACACTTCGTCCATCCGCTCGCTGCGCGTGAGCGGGCGGCCCAGCGCGGCCTGCGCGTGTGCCAGCCGCCGCACGCAGTTCTCCACGATGACCACCGCGCCGTCGACGATGATGCCGAAGTCGAGCGCCCCAAGGCTGAGCAGGTTGGCGCTCACCTTGTACGACACCATGCCGGTGAAGGTGAACAGCATCGACAGCGGAATCACCATGGCGGTGATCAGCGCGGCGCGCAGGTTGCCGAGGAAGGCGAACAGCACCGCGATCACCAGCACCGCCCCTTCCAGCAGGTTGGTGCGCACGGTGGCGATGGCCTTGTCGACCAGGGTGGTGCGGTCGTACACGGTGACCGCGTGCACGCCCGGCGGCAGGCTGCGGTTGATCTGCTCCATGCGCTGGTCCACCGCGCGCGACACGGTGCGGCTGTTCTGGCCGATCAGCATGAACACGGTGCCGAGCACCACTTCGCGGCCGTTCTCGGTGGCGGCGCCGGTGCGCAGTTCGCGCCCTTCGAGCACCTCGCCGATGTCGCGCACGCGCACCGGTATGCCGTCGGCGGTGGTGAGCACGACGTTGGCGATGTCGTCCATGGTGGCCAGCTGGCCGGGCGCGCGCACCAGCAGCTGCTCGCCGTTGCGCTCGATATAGCCGGCGCCGCTGTTGCCGTTGTTGCGCTCCAGCGCGCCCACCAGGTCGCGCACGGTCAGGCCGTAGGACGCCAGCTTGTCCGGGTGCGGCGCCACCTGGTATTCGCGGGCGTAGCCGCCGATCGAATTGATTTCGGTCACGCCCGGCACGGTGCGCAGTTGCGGCTTGATGATCCAGTCCTGGATGTCGCGCAGGTCGGTCGGCGTGTACGGCGTGCCGTCCGGCTTCTTGGCGCCTTCCTTGGTTTCCACCGTCCACAGGTAGATTTCGCCCAGGCCGGTGGAGATGGGACCGAGGGCAGGGTAGACGTCCTTCGGCAGCCGTCCGCGCGCTTCCTGCAGGCGTTCGCTCACCAGCTGGCGCGCGAAGTAGATGTCGGTGCCGTCCTTGAAGGTGACGGTGATCTGCGACAGGCCGTAGCGCGACAGGGAGCGGGTCTGGTCCAGCTGCGGCAGCCCGGCCATGGCCGTTTCCAGCGGCAGCGAGATGCGCTGCTCGGTTTCCAGCGGCGAGTAGCCGGGCGCCGCCGTGTTGATCTGCACTTGTACATTGGTGATGTCCGGCACCGCGTCGACAGGCAGGCGCTGGTAGTTGTAGACCCCCAGGGCGGCCATGCCCAGCACCAGCAGCATGACCAGCCAGCGCTGCGCGATCGAGGCGCGTATCAATCGTTCAAACATGATGGTCGGCCCTCGCGTCAGTGGGCGTGTTCGTTGCCGGACTTGCCCAGTTCGGCCTTGATGGCGAAGCTGCCGTCCGCCGCGTAGCGCGCGCCCGGCGCCAGGCCGGACAGCACTTCCACCAGCTTGCCGTCGCTGCGCCCGAGTGCCACGGCGCGCGCCGTGAAGCCGGTTGGCGTGCGCACGAAGACGGTGGATTTGCCTTCCAGCGTCTGCACCGCGCTGCTTTGCACCGCCACCGCCGCCGTGACCGCGTTGGCCGCGTCGGCGGCGGGCGGGAACACGCGCACGTTGACGAACAGGCCTGGACGCCAGGCCGTGCCTGGATTCTTGAGCCGGATGCGGGCGGTGGCCGCGCGCGTCTGCTCACCCAGCAGCGCACCCACATAGGCCACCGTGCCCATGGCGCTGGCGCCGGAAGACACCGACTGCACGGAGGCCTGCTGGCCGACGCGCACCGCGTCCAGGTGGGGCGCAGTGACGGCGAACTCGGCCCACACGCTCGACAGGTCGGACAGCGTGAAGATGTTGGCGTCTTCCTTGACCGCTTCACCGGCGGCGATGTGCTTCTCAAGCACCGTGCCGTCGAACGGCGCGCGCACTTCGTAGCGGTTCAGGGGACCGGACGCGGACTGCACGGTGGCCGAGGAGGCGGCGCCCAGCGCTTCCAGTTTTTGCTGCGCGTTGCGCACGGCGATGCCGGCCTCGTTGGCTTGCTGTTGCGCCTGCAGGTAGTCCTGTTCGGCCGAGATGCGCTCTTCCCACAACTTGCGCTCGCGCGCCAGCAGCGTTTGCGCCAGCGACAGCCGCTGGCGGGCGGACAGCAGTTCGCTGCGCAGTTCGGACAGTTCGCGGCTGGACAGCACGGCCAGCACTTGCCCCTTTTTGACCTGCTGTCCCAGTTCGGCGTTCACTGTTTCCACCATGCCCGCCAGGCGCGGCACCACGTGCGCAGTGCGGTCGCCGTCGTAGCGGATTTCTCCCGACAGGGCGATGGCCGGTTCAATCGGCGCCGGTCCCGCCACCGCCAGCGTGATGCCGGCGGTCTTGATCTGTGCGTCGCTGAATGCTGCCTGCGGCGCCTCGTCCGCATGGTCCGCGCGCCCGGCAGTGTCCCCGTCTTCCGCATGCGCGGCCTGGCCCGGCTTGCCGCCGGCGGCGCCGCCCTTGGCGTCCGCTTCGGCGGGCCCGTGCTTGTCGCTGTGTTCTTCGCCGTGTTCCTCTTTGCCGCCTTGCGCCGTTTCCTGCGTGCCAGCCCTCTGCGCGCCCGGCAGCACGATGGCGGCCGCGAGCACCGCGCCCGACAGCACGATGGCTGCGATGGCGATGGTTTGTTTTCTAGTCAGTTTCATGATGGTTCAGTGTTGGTTGTACGGCGTGCCGTGGCCGAGGATGCGTTCGATGGCGGCAGCAGCGCGGTGTCCGTCCGACAGCGTCGTCAGATACTGCGCGCGCGCCTGCAGCAGCGTGCGCTGCGCGTCGAGCACGTCGATAAAATTGTGTTTGCCGAATTCGAAACCCTTGCGGGCCGCTTCGCTCGCTTGCTGCGCTCCCGGCAGGATTTCGCCGCGCAGCAGCGCCAGTGCCTGGCGTGCCGCGCGCAGCTCCTGCACCGCTTGCGCCAGTTCGGATTCCAGCCTGACGGCGGCGGCGGCCAGTTCGGCGCCGGCCTTGTCAGCCTGCCTCTGCGCCGCCAGGACGTTGCCCTGGTTGCGGTCGAACAGGGGCAGGGGCAGCGACAATCCCAGCACGGTCTGGCTGCGCGACGGGTCCGCCATGCGCTTGCTGCCGACGCTGAGCGTCAGGTCCGGTGCGCGGTTGGCCAGTTCAAGCTGCGACACCGCCTTGCGGCGCTCCAGCTCCAGCCGGGCCGGCATCAGCGCCGGCGACTGCGCGCGCCAGCTTTCCATGGCCGACGCCGACGGCGGCTCCGGCAGCAAGCCGATATCGCCTTCCACACGCTCAGCGCGCTCAGCGCCGCGCGAACCGCTGGCGCCAGGCTGCTGCCAGTGCGCGGCAAGCCGCTGGCGCGCAGAGGCCAGCGCCGCCGTCGCATTGGACTGCTCCAGCTGCACATTGGCTTCCGCCAGCCGCGCCTTGGTTTCATCGACCGGCGACACTTTGCCGGCGGCGACGCGCTTGTTGGCGGCCTCGGTCGCGCGCCGCGCCAGTTCGCTGCCATCTTGCGCCAGGCGCAGGCGTTCCTGTGCCACCAGCACGTCGTAAAAGGCAGTCACCACGCTTGCGTGCAGTTCCATGCGCTGCGCTTCCAGCGCCGCGCCGGCGGCGTCGCGTCCGCGTTCGGCGGCGGCCAAGCGCGCCGAACGCTTGCCGCCGAGTTCCAGCTGCTGGCTGAGCTGCCAGGTTTTTTCGCCGTCGGATTCGCCGCCTCCGCTGCGGCCCACGCGTTCAAACGACAGCGTGGGATTGGGGCGGGCGGCCGCCTGTATCACCAGGCCCTCCTGTGCCTCGGCTTCGTAGCGGGCCGCCGCCAGCACGGGATTGGCTTGCGCGGCCAGCGCCAGGGCGGCGCGCAAGGTGAGGGCCGGCCGCTGCTCCGGCTCCGCTTGTTGTGCGGCCGCATGCATGGGCGCGACAAGCGCTGCCATGGCTAGCGGCCAAAGGAATTTGACCATCGAATTCTCCAGTATCGGGAAAAGAAATTCGACGGGACTTCAGTAAGTTGGAAAGAGTCCCGCCGCGCTAGGCAGCGGGATGCCAATCGGGCTTTTTCGGCCCGTCGGCGATGTGGGATGTGAAGCGGAGATCGGACGAGGGCGGATAGCCGGCGCTGGCCGTATCCGGCGGCGTGGCCATGCCTGCCAGGATGGAAGCCTGTACTGCGTGGTGGCACACGGCGCAATCGGCGTGCACTTTGGCGTTGCCGGGCGGCTTGCCGCTATGCCCGCCGCCATCGGCGGCCCCATCGCCGTCGCCGCTGGCGTCGTCGCCGTCGTGCGCGCCGGCTTGCGCGTTGTGCTGGTGCGCGTGGTGGCCGAAATGCTGGCTTTGTTCCTGTTCATGCCCGCAATAGGCCGCTGCCGCAGACCAGGCATACTGGAGCGGCAGAACGGCAAGCAGCAGAATCAGGAACAATTTACGCATGGCCTAATTCTAGCAGCATTATCGAGCGGCATTCGCGGCCAAGGCCTTGCCGTGTAGTAAACTCCGGCCTGGCGCGCCGCACGGACCGGCCTGCCCATACCCGAAAGCCCTTAATGACCCAGAATTTTTTCCAGACTTTCATCCTGCTATTGCTGGTGACTGACCCCTTCGGCAACGTCCCGTTGTTCGCCACTGCGCTTGGCCCGGTGCCGCCCGCGCGCCGGCCGCGCATCGTGGTCCGCGAATGCATGATCGCCTTCGTGGTGCTGTTGGTCTTCATGTTCTTCGGCCGCCACTTCCTGGTGGCGCTGCAGCTGTCCGAAGCGTCGCTGCGCATCGCCGGCAGCGTGATCCTGCTGCTGATCGCCATCCGCATGATCTTCCCGCACCCGGATGGGGTGCTGGGCCGGAATGAGGGCGGCGAGCCATTCATCGTGCCGCTCGCGATCCCCGCGCTGGCCGGCCCTTCGGCGCTGGCCACGGTGCTGCTGTTCTCGCGCGAGAGCACCGGCGAAGTGCTGATCCACGTGGCCGCGCTGGCCGCCGTGGTGGTGGTGTGGCTGGCGGTGTTCCTGGGCGCCGAGCGCCTGCAGAAGGTGCTCGGCCCGCAGGTGATGACGGCCTTCGAACGCCTCATGGGCCTGATCCTGGCTGCCATGTCGATCGAGATGCTGCTGGGCGGCATCCGGGAATTCGTCAAGACGCTGTAAGCAAAAAGGCCGATCGCGGATCGGCCTTTTTTGACTGGCGGAGTTGATCGGATGAGTTGATTAGCTGATCACGTCCGCCCCTGGCGCGCCGAACAGCTGCTGCTTGAGCACATGCAACTGGTCGCGCACCTGCGCGGCCTTTTCGAACTCCAGGTTCTTGGCGTGGTCCAGCATGGCCTTCTCCAGGCGCTTGATCTCCTTGCTGATCTGCTTCTCGCTCATGGATTCGTACTTGGCCGCCTCCTGCGCCACTTCCAGCTGCTCGCGCGCGTCCTGCGGGCTGTAAACGCCGTCGATCATGTCCTTGATCACCTTGTGCACGCCGCGCGGCACGATGCCGTTGGCCGCGTTGAAGGCGATCTGCTTGGCGCGCCGGCGCTCGGTCTCGCCGATGGCGCGCTCCATCGAATCGGTCATGCGGTCCGCGTACAGCAGCGCCACGCCGTTCAGATTGCGCGCCGCGCGGCCTATGGTCTGGATCAGCGAACGCTCGGAGCGCAGGAAGCCTTCCTTGTCCGCGTCCAGGATCGCCACCAGTGACACTTCCGGCAAGTCCAGGCCTTCGCGCAGCAGGTTGATCCCCACCAGCACGTCGAAGGTGCCGATGCGCAGGTCGCGCAGGATCTCCACCCGTTCCACCGTTTCGATATCGCTGTGCAGATAGCGCACCTTGATGCCGTGGTCGCCCAGATATTCGGTGAGCTGCTCGGACATGCGCTTGGTCAGCGTGGTCACCAGTACCCGCTCGTTCTTGGCGATGCGGTCCTGGATCTCGGACATCAGATCGTCCACCTGGGTGCGGGCAGGGCGCACGATGACCAGCGGGTCCACCAGGCCGGTGGGACGCACCACCTGTTCCACCACCTGGTCGGCGCGTTTGTTCTCGTAGTCCGCCGGAGTGGCCGACACGAACACGGTTTGCCGCATCTTCGCTTCGAACTCCTCGAACTTGAGTGGGCGGTTGTCCAGCGCCGAGGGCAGGCGGAAGCCGTAGTCCACCAAATTGGTCTTGCGCGAACGGTCGCCGTTGTACATGGCCGACAGCTGGCCGATCAGCACGTGCGACTCGTCCAGGAACATCAGCGCGTCCGGCGGCAGGTAGTCCACCAAGGTCGGCGGCGGTTCGCCGGCCTTGGCGCCGCTCAGGTGGCGCGAGTAGTTCTCGATGCCCTTGGTGAAGCCGATTTCGGCCATCATCTCCAGGTCGAAGCGGGTGCGCTGTTCCAGGCGCTGCTCTTCAATCAGCTTGGTCTCCTTGCGGAAGAACTCCAGCCGTTCGCGCAGTTCATCCTTGATGGTCTCGATGGCGCGCAGCACGGTGGAGCGCGGCGTCACGTAATGCGAACCCGGGTAGACGGTGAAGCGCGGGATCTTCTGCTTGACGCGGCCGGTCAGCGGATCGAACAGCTGGATCGATTCCAGCTCGTCGTCGAACATCTCCAGGCGCACCGCCAGTTCGGCGTGTTCGGCCGGGAAGATGTCGATGGTGTCGCCGCGCACGCGGAAGGTGCCGCGCCCGAAGTCCACTTCGTTGCGGGTGTACTGCATCTGGATCAGGCGCGCGATGATGTCGCGCTGGGCCACGCGGTCCTTCTGGCGCAGCGTCAGGATCATCTGGTGGTACTCGTTCGGATTACCGATACCGTAGATGGCCGACACGGTGGCCACGATCACCACGTCGCGCCGCTCCATCAGCGACTTGGTGCAGGACAGGCGCATCTGCTCGATGTGCTCATTGATGGACGAGTCCTTTTCAATGAACAGGTCGCGCTGCGGCACGTACGCTTCCGGCTGGTAGTAATCGTAGTAGGACACGAAGTATTCGACCGCGTTCTCCGGGAAGAACTCGCGGAACTCGCTGTAGAGCTGCGCGGCCAGCGTCTTGTTGGGCGCGAACACGATGGCGGGACGGCCCATGCGGGCGATCACGTTGGCCATGGTGTAGGTCTTGCCCGAACCGGTCACGCCGAGCAGCGTCTGGAAGAACAAGCCGTCGCTGATGCCCTCGCACAAACCGTCGATCGCGGTTGGCTGGTCGCCTGCCGGAGGGAAGGGCTGGTGCAGCTTGAAGGGCGAATCCGGGAAGGTGACGACGGTGGGTGCTGCAGAATTATTAGGTTGCGAATCAGCCATGAGGTCAGACCTTTGATAGAATATGCGATTGTTGGCGCTTAAAACCGGATTTTGTTCGGGCGCTGACACGTATCCGCTGCGAACCGCTTCTAATCGAATCCAATCTTATCATGACGAACCCTTCCGTTTTCAGCGCCATCGAGATGGCCCCGCGCGACCCGATCCTCGGCATTACCGAGGCCTTCAATGCCGACACCAACCCGGCCAAGATCAATCTTGGCGTAGGCGTCTATTATGACAACAATGGCAAGGTTCCGCTGCTGTCGTGCGTGCAGAAGGCGGAAGCGGCGCTGATCGCCCAGCCCACCCCGCGCACTTATCTGCCGATCGAAGGCCTGGCCGCTTACGACAAGGCAGTGCAAGAGCTGGTATTTGGCGCCGACAGCGCCGTAATTCAAGAGAAACGTGCTGTGACCGTGCAGGCCATCGGCGGCACCGGCGCGCTGAAAATCGGCGCCGACTTCCTGCAGCGCTTCGCCCCCGGTGCGCAGGTCTACATCAGCGATCCGAGCTGGGAAAACCACCGCGCCCTGTTTGAGAGCGCCGGCTTCAAGGTCAACAACTACACCTACTATGACGCGGGCACCCACGGCGTGAACTTCGCCGGCATGCTGGCCGACATCAAGGCCATGCCCGCCGGCTCCATCGTGCTGCTGCACGCCTGCTGCCACAACCCGACCGGCGCCGACCTGACCTCGGCCCAGTGGGACGAGATTATCGCCGTCGTGGCCGCCAACGGCCTGGTGCCGTTCCTGGACATGGCCTACCAGGGCTTCGGCTCCGGCATCGCCGAAGACGGCGCCGTGGTGCGCCGCTTTGCAGCCACCGGCGGCCCGCTGCTGGTGTCGAACTCGTTCTCCAAGTCGTTCTCGCTGTACGGTGAGCGCGTGGGCGCACTGAGCGTGGTGGCCGCATCGGCCGACGAAGCCGCGCGCCTGATGTCGCAGCTCAAGCGCGTGGTGCGCACCAACTACTCCAACCCGCCGGTCCACGGCGGCAAGGTGGTGGCCACCGTGCTGACCACGCCGGAACTGCGCCAGCTGTGGGAAGACGAGCTGGCCGCCATGCGTGTGCGCATCAAGGAAATGCGTGATGCTTTCGTCAAGAAGCTGAAGGAAAAAGCGCCGGCGCACGACTTCGAATTCGTGCGCGAGCAGGTGGGCATGTTCTCCTACTCGGGCCTGACCAAGGCGCAAGTGGACGCGCTGCGCGCCGAATCGATCTACGCCGTGGACACCGGCCGCATCTGCGTGGCCGCGCTGAACTCGACCAATATCGACAAGGTGGTTGACGCCATCGCCAAAGTCCTCTAAAATCTTGTTTCTTCGAGCTAAGCGAAAGCTTGGTTCGATTGATCCCTGATAGCTCAGTCGGTAGAGCGACGGACTGTTAATCCGCAGGTCCCTGGTTCGAGTCCAGGTCGGGGAGCCAGAACACAGAAAAGCCCAGCCTTAACCGGTTGGGCTTTTTGCGTTTTAGGACCAGTTTATTGGGCCGCTGGGAACGCGTTGGAGCGTTGCCATTTCTCCATGTCGATGGGTAAGCCGAAATGTACGAACGGCAGCTCCCGGCCGACTTCGGCCATCAGCATGTCTGGCGAGCAGCTACTTCCCCTGCAGAGCACCCGAAATTTTCTTCCCGTCCGCGTAGCCCCAGATTTCCCCAAAAACAGACGTGGCTTCCTTGCTTTGATTGAGCTCCACGGTGCCGGACGCCCAAAAGGCATGCAGCGCCGCAGCCAAACCTGTTGTTCCTTCAGTACGGATGGTGGCTCGTGCCTTGTCAGTGCACACTTCCAACAGCAGTCGGTCTAGCAACTTCCCCACGCGGCGGTAAATCAGTTCCTTGGACTGCTCCGGCACCCTAAGCTCCGGTGGCATCGATGGATGGTAAGAAGCGGCGACCCAAGTCACTAGAGCGGTATCGAAGCGTTCCGCCGGACTAGCGTTGCTGACCATACACTCCATTAGTTCCTTGGAAGATGTTCCCGCGACAGCCGTACTCATCGTAGAGCAAGCAACACAAGCCAACAACGCAAGTATGCCAACGCGCGCAAATTTAGTAGCTGGACTGCCTGAAGTCATGCAAACTCTCTTTCATTTTATTGGGCACGCGAGAATTGGGGCCGCTTGCTGCCCACTGATGCGAGTGTGTCGCCGAAGATCCGCATTTTGCCGAACCCGGCCGTCGGCACTCAGGATAGCATTGTGCCCAGATAAAAAATGCACGCATTATCACGGACAGGATCCTAACGGCCCTCTGTTTGGCTACCTGATGGAAGGCCGGGTACGAAGCAGGGCGAAGTAAGTGTGATTTCGGCAACGTCTTAAACGGTCAAACTGATGCCTTTTTTTCCTCCGCTCGCACCGTACCGCCACGGCATGCTGCCGGTCGACGCGCTGCACGCCATTTACTGGGAAGAATCCGGCAATCCGAACGGCGCGCCGGTGCTGGTGCTGCATGGCGGGCCGGGCGCCGGGAGTTCGCCTGTCTGGAGGCAGTTGTTTGACCCGGATCATTACCGCATCGTGCAGTTCGACCAGCGCGGCGCGGGCAACTCGACGCCGCCAGGCGAATGGCGCGCCAATACCACGCCGCTGCTGGTGGCCGATATCGAAGCGCTGCGCGCGCTGCTCGGCATTGAGCAATGGCTGCTGTTTGGCGGCTCATGGGGCGCCACCCTGACGCTGGCCTATGGCCAGGCGCATCCGGCAAGCTGCCTGGGCTTCATCCTGCGCAGCCCCTTCCTGTGCACGCGCGAGGAGATTGCGTGGTTTTTCGAGGGGGCGCGGCTGTTCCATCCCGAACTGTACGCGGAGCTGGCTGGTCCTATTCCGGCTGAAGAGCGGGGAGATTTGCTGGGCGCTTACGCGCGCCGGTTGCTGTGCGAAGACGAGGCGACGTATCTCCCCGCAGCGCAGCGCTGGTGCCGGTTTGAGATGGCACGCGCTTCGCTGCGCGGCGGCGCAGCCTCAGGTTTGCCGCAATCGGACGCGCTGGCCGTCAATTTGGCGCGCCTGGAGGTCCACTACTTCCGCAACCGCGGCTTTTTTGAGGATGGCCAGTTGCTGCGGAATATGCACCGCATCGCCCACCTGCCTGCCATGGTGATTCAGGGACGGCACGATACGCTTAGCGTGCCGCTGACGGCCTTTCGGGTGGCCGGCACGTGGCCGGGCGCTGCGTTGCGCATCATTGAAGACGGCTGTCACACCGCCTTCGAGCCCGGCATGCAGGAGGTGTTGCTGCAGGCAGCCGAGCTGTTCAGGCGGCACGGACACTTCCGCGCTACGTGAGATTCCACTCGCTTGATCCGTTTCCCGTCAACGCGACTTGCCGAACGGCACTTGTGAGATCCGTTCGGCCCGTATATAATCTTTCTTCTAATCCCTGATAGCTCAGTCGGTAGAGCGACGGACTGTTAATCCGCAGGTCCCTGGTTCGAGTCCAGGTCGGGGAGCCAAAATACATAAAAAAGCCCAGCCTTCACCGGTTGGGCTTTTTTGCATTATGCTCATCATTGAAAGGTGAGTATCCGATGAAATTGACTTTGGTTGTACTGGATGGCGTGCAGGCGCTTGACGTGGCAGGTCCGCTGGATGTGTTCGCGGAGGCTAACCGCCTGCTGCCGGAGAAGGACCACTATCACACCACGATGGTGGGCGGCCGCCCGGATAGCGTGATGTGCTCGAGCGGGATGGAATTCAAAGTCCATTGCGACTACTCCAATTTCCACACTGAGAGCGATTTGCTGCTGGTTGCGGGCGGCCCCCGGTATCCGGAATACCAGCCGGAGCCGGCCTTCCTGGCCTGGCTGAACGACCGGGCGCTCGCCGCCGGCCGCTTCGGCGCCGTGTGCAACGGCGTCTTTCTGCTGGCGCATGCCGGCTTGCTCGCCGGCCGGGAAATCACCACGCACTGGGACCACGCCGAACGGCTATCCATGCAATTCCCGGACGCCAACGTGCGGCCCGATAAAATCTTCGTCCGCGACGGCAATTTGTTCACCTGCGGCGGCGTGACCGCCGGCATCGACCTGTGCCTGGCGCTGATTGCCGAGGACTGGGGACACGAGCTGGCGATGAAGGTGGCCAAGCGCCTCATCGTCTACATACGCCGGGATGGCGGCCAGTCGCAATACAGCCCCTATCTCGCAGTAGGGGCGGACGAGGACTCGCTGGTGTCGAAAGTGCTGCGCTATGTAACCGACCACATCGGCGATGCGCTGACCATCGAGGACATTGCCGATGCGGTCGGCGTGAGCCGCCGCACGTTCTCGCGCGCCTTCGCCAAGCACGCCCACGTTACGCCGTCCGTGTTTGTGGACCAGGTGCGCATCGACTTCGCCCGCAAGCTGCTGGAAGAGACGGACGTGCCGCTGAAAACAGTGGCGTTCCGTTGCGGCTTTAATAACGCGACGCAGATGCGCATGAGCTTTTCACGCCAGATGGGCACCACGCCCAAGCTGTACCGCGAGCGTTTTCGCGCTGCCGACGAGGGCCAGGTAGCAGCCCGATAGCCGCTTTTGGGACAAGCGGAACGGGTTTTGGGCCAAGCCGGGGGAACCCCGCTCACGGACCCGTTTTGCTCATGCACAATGCCTCCACGCAATCACAACTGGAGTCATCATCATGGAATCCGCCCAAGCACGTCCGTCTATCCGTTACCTGCCCGTGAGCCTGTTCGGCTCGGTCATGAGCATCGCCGGCCTGTCTCTCGCCTGGCGCGTTGCCAGCAAGGCCTATGGCGCCGATATCGCCGTATCGAACGCCATCGGCGTGGTCGCCCTGGCCGTGTTCGCGGTGCTGAGCCTGTCCTACCTGGGCAAGCTGGTCAGGCATCCCGAGCTGGTGAGGGACGAATTCTCGCATCCCGTCATCGGCAGCTTTTTCGGCACCGTCGGCATCAGCATCTTGCTGTTGTCCAGCGTGATAGGCGCCTATAGCGCCGATGCGCAGCTGGTGGTCTGGGCCTTCGGCGCGGCGGTCACGCTGGCGCTGGCCGTGGTGATGATTGCGCGCCTCCTGAACGGCAATGCCGCCGCCGCGAGCGCGGTGCCGGCGTGGCTGATCGCAGGCGTCGGCAGCCTCGACATCATGGTCACCGGCAGCACGCTGACGGCTGGCTGGACGCACGAAGTGAACCTGCTTGCCGCAGCCGTTGGCGGCGTCAGCGCGGTGGTGTTCTTCATCCTGATTTTCTCGCGGCTGGTGCATCACGCGCCCATGGCGGACGGCATGCGCCCGTCCAAAATGATCCTGGTCGCGCCGTTCGCGGTGGGTTTTATTGCTTACGTCAACCTGGTGCAGCAGGTGGACATGTTCGCAGCGCTGCTGTTCTACTTCGCTCTGTTCCTGTTTGTCATCGTCTGCTACCGCCTGGCCGCCAAGCCGGCGCCGTTTTCGCCGTCGTGGTGGGCCATCGGCTTCCCGATGGCGGCACTGAGCAACTCCGCGCTGCTGTACTCCGCGTCGGCCGGCAGCCAAGGCCTGGAATGGATTGCGGTGCTGCTGCTTGCCCTGCTGACGGTATCGGTCGCCGTGCTGGCCATCCGCACCGTGCATGGACTGGCCACCGGCCGCATCCTGACCGCTTGAAGGAGGGCATATGCACAACGCGCCGCTCACCCTGGGCTCCAACCTCGACGACTTCGACGACTTCTATGACATGCTGAGCGACTCGCACAATGGCCTGGACGAGAGCCAAAGCAAGATGCTGAGCGCCCAGCTGATCCTGCTGCTGGCGAACCACATCGGCGACCTGGCGGTGTTGCGGCAGGCCTTCGCGCTGGCCCGCATCAACGTCGAACGAACGCTGCCGCGCTAAGCTTGCCGTATTGTTGGGCTTATGCATAAACGGTCCAGTCCTCCTGTTGCTGCCAACGTCGGGCTCCCCAGCGAGCCCCGCACCTTCGACCGGCGCGTCAAGCGGAACTGACCGAACGCCATTTGCAGCATGCGCTGCCGGAGGTGCAGGCATTCTTCCTTTCCATCCGCGCGCACGTCGATCCGGTGCATACTGTCCGCTGATGCACGTTGCGGGCACGCGCAGCCGCATCGGCCGCATGCCTGCACCGTGTCTAAAGTCATGGTTCTGCTTTGTGCCTGATGGCACATGCGCCATTGTCGGCGCCTTCCTAAAATTGCAGCACTGATTCGGCCTTCCGAGCTTGCCGGAATCAGCTCTCAATTTAAGGAACCGTATGACCAAATTACTGATCTCCACCTTGCTGGCCGCTGCCGGACTGGCTCCGTTCGCTGCTTCGGCGGCAGCTCCCGAAGAGAACTATTACGCTGGCGTTACCGCGTCCAGGGGCGGCACGCTGACGTACCGCAATCCCGCCAACGGCAAAACCGCCAGCGACGACGCCGGGACCATCTTCAAGGTGTACGGAGGCTTTGCGCTGACGGACTACCTGGCGCTGGAGGCGGGGTATGCGCAGGGCGGCAAGGCGCGCTTCGACAAGGCGCTGCTGGGTATGGCCAGCGAACCAACCTTCAAGGCCAGCAATTTCTACCTGGCCGGCCGCGCCACGCATCATTTCAACGACGACTGGTCGGTGTTCGGCAAGCTGGGCGTGACGCGAAACCGCTACGAGGGCACGGCCGCTTCCGGCAGTGTGTCGTCCACCAAGCCTCTGCTCGGTGTGGGCATGGCCTACAACATCACCAAAGAGGCTGCGCTGACGGTGGAATACGAGAACCTGGGCCGCACCCGCAAGGACGGCGTGAACGTCAAGCACAACGCCTTGCAGCTGGGCGTGAAGATGGGCTTCTGAGCTTCAGTAGCCATACCTGAGCGTGACGGAGGTGGTGACGCCGGTGCGCTCGCTGGTGCGCGGGCTGGCGGCGGCGTCGCCAAGCAGGCGGCTGGCCTGCACCGCGCTGATCAGGGTGTACTTGGCACTGAACTGCCATTGCCAGCGCAGGTCCGCGTACACGTCGCGCACGCCGCCGGATGGGCGGTAGTTTGCGGTGCCGAAGTCCGCCTGCATGGCGCCGCCGCCGAGCAGGTTGGCGCCCACGCCGGCGAACAGTTGGTGGCGCGGCGCCAGCGTCGCTTGCGTGCCGGCTCGCGCGTTGAGCCGCACGCGCCCGGCGTCGCCAAGCGGTGTGAACACGTGCGCGTGCAGCGACAACTCCTGCACTGGCACGTAGTTGATGAAGCCTCCGGCTACCGGCCGGAACTTGCCCGTGCTGCCGTCGGCGAGCTGCGTGCCGAAGTCCAGCGCCAACAGCGGGCCATAGCGCAGCAGCGGCGCGTCCGACATATGCATGCCGAGCACCAGACCTTCCACGAAAATGCCATTGCTCCATTCCACGGAAAACTGCGGCAGCAGATAGGTGGAGCGCGCCGCGCTGCCGTAGCGGCTGGGCGAGCTGCCCAGCGTAGCGCCCAGCGTCAGTTCTTTCGATCCTTCCGGCAGCAGGCTCAGGTCCGATTGCGCCAGCGCGGGCGCCAGGGCCACGGCAAGCGAGCTTGCTGCTACGAACTTCGACGCCATCTTCACCGCCATCTCAGATATGTCCCAGTTCGAGGCCGCGCAGGACGGCGCGCACGCGGTCGCGCACGCCCAGTTTGGAAAGGATGCTTGAGACATGGTTCTTGATGGTGCCTTCGCTGGGGCCGAGCGCCTGGGCGATTTCGGCGTTATTGAAGCCTGCCGCCATCAGCGCGAGGATTTCCGTTTCGCGGCTGGTGAGCGGGGCGCACAGCGCCATGGCCGACGGCGCTGCAGCCGGCTTTTGGTAGGCCGCGCGGGTGCGTTCGGTGAGAGCGGGGCGGAACAGCGTGGCGCCTGCGGCCACGCTGCGGATGCCCTCGGCCAGGCGCTCCAGCGAAATATCCTTGAGCAGGAAGCCGCGTGCGCCGGCGCGCATGCCGTCGAACAGCGCGTCGTCGTCGTCGAAGGTGGTGAGCAGGATGGTGGGCGGCAGGCGGCCCTGTTCGCGCCGCAGCAGTTCGATGCCGCTGCAATGGGGCATGCGTACGTCGAGCAGCAGCACGTCGGCGTTCGCTTGTGCGATCACGGCGGCCGCTTCGGCGCCGTCGGCTGCTTCTGCCACTACGCGGATGTCCGGCGTGAGGTCGAGCAGGCCGCGTATGCCGCTGCGCACCAGCATCTGGTCGTCCACCAGCACCACGCGGATCATGCGCGCGCTCCGGCGAGCGGCAGCGAGAATTCAAGGCAATAGCCGTGCCGGACGGCGCCTGCGTTGCCATCGCTACGGCCTGTGCACAGCATGCCGCCATGTTCGGACAGCCGCTCGCGCATGCCGGCCAGGCCGTTGCCTTCCGGCGCACCGCCGCTGCCCTGGCCATTGTCGGCAATGCGTGCCAGCAGGCCATGGCTGTCGGCCTGGATGTCTATCGTCAGCAGCGTGGCGCGCGCATGGCGCACGGTGTTGGTGACGGCTTCCTGCACGCAGCACAGCAAGGTGTGCGCGGCGGCGGGCGGGCATTCGTCCACCCGGCTGTCCATGGCCAGTTCTATGGCGGGCGAGGGGATGCCGGCGCACAGCAGCTGTAAGGCTTGCCGCACCTTGATTCCGCTTTCCTGGCGTTCGGTGCTGACCACGCCGCGCACTTCCGCCAGCAGCGATAGCGACAGCTCACGGGCGGTGGCGAGCGCGGTGGCGGGCTGGCCAGCGAGTTGGCTTGCGGACTGGCGCAGCGCCAGGTCCAGGTGCAGGTTGAGCGCGGTCAGATGGTGGCCGACGGCGTCGTGCAGGTCGCGCGCGATGCGCATGCGTTCGGATGCGCGCACCGTGTCGCCCAGCAGCGACTGCGTGGCGCGCAGTTGCGCGTTGCTGGCGGCCAGCCGCATGCGGCCTTGCTGCTCCTGCAGCACCATGTAGGCAAGGGCGAAGCCCAGCAGCAGCACGCAGCGTTCGGAGGTGAGTATGGCCAGCGTGGTGCCGATGCCGTTGTCGCTCAGGTAGATGCCGGCGCGAGCCAGTACCCATGCGTCCATGGCTATGCCAAGCAGCAGCTGCAGCGCCAGCCAGGCCAGCGCACGGCGCAGCGGCAGCAGCGCTGCCAGCTGCATGGCGAAGATCAGGTGGAAGGCCAGCGAATCGAGCGCCACGCCAATCAGCAGCTGGACGGTCAGCAGCGGGATTGACAGCAGCCGCGTATCCAGCCACGTAGCCGCCCGGATTGCGGGGCGGATGCGCCACCACAGCAGGCAGATGAACGCAGCCATCAGAAGCGCTTCGCCGCACAGGAACAGCTCGTAGGCCATGCGCGCGCGGTCGGAGCCAGCCCGCAACAGCGACGGCGCGGGCGTGAACAGGCTGGCCAGATAGCGTGCCAATTGGCCGACGGCATTGTGCAGTTCGGCGCGGCCGGGGCCCGCAGCCCATGGTGGGGCCAGTTCCAGCAGCGCCAGGGTAACGCTGGCGACCAGTGCGGCGGCGGGGTAGCGGCTGGAGGCGCGCGGTGGGCTGTTGCTGATGTGTGTCATTAGGCCTGTCAATTTGGCAAGGTTGAGCGGGTGCCATTCTACTTGAGCCATTCCACGCTTCAAAGTGCCGAAAGTCATGCCTACCTGACTTCCGGCATATGGCGGCGCGCGCGCCATGCCGTAGAATGCCGCCGGGCTGCAATGAATGCAAAGGGAGGGACGCGATGAGAATGCCGATGTTGATGCTGGCGCCGCTGCTGGCTTGCGCGCTGTGGCCCGCGCAAGCGCATGCAGACTCGGATGCGGAAGAGGCCTTGCCCCGGGTGGTGATTCCGGCCCAGCGCGACGCCGAATGGCATAGCTACCGCCACGCCTACAAGGCCGCGCGCTTTTTCGCGCCGTACCTGAAGACGCGGCCCCTGATCCAGGCACACCTTCAGATTCGCCCGAACCGCCCGGAGCTTCCACTGGACGGCCTGGAGGTGCAATTGGCAGGGGAAACCGTGAACATGACGCTGCCGGTGGACGCCATCGGCCGCCTCACGCTGCCAATGCTGAAGCAGGCCTTCGACGAGGATGCGGTGCTGCGCCTGAACCGCCAGAAGGGCCACTATCACTTCAGCGGCCGCTATTCGATCCGCGAGCGCGAGGATGGCGTGTATGACGGCGCCAGCCTGCGCGCCGCTTGCGAGCAGTTGCTGAGCGCGCAGCGCGAGTCCGGCTACCGCCTGCGCCTGATCGGCAGGAAGTGCGCAGGCGTGAAGTTCGTGTACGCAGCGTCCGGTCCAGTGCCCGAGGTGCTGCACAAGGATGCCGCCGGCGCGCTCACGCCGCTCGCCGTGGAGCGCGGCTACCCCTTTGAGAATCCCACCATGGGCACCTACCAGGTCGCCATTTACCGCTTTGCCGACTGGCCAGTGCAGGGCGAAGTACTTGCCCGCGGCAAGCCGCTGGCGGTGGGAACGCTGTACGACTAGTGCGCCCGGGCCCCGGCGAGCCTTCTGACAACGGTTGCCAGGCGGTCGATTTCGTCGAAAGTGTTGTAGAACGCCAGCGAGGGCCGCACTGTGGTTTCGACGCCGAAGCGGCGCAGTATCGGCTGCGCGCAATGGTGCCCGGTACGCACGGCGATGCCTTCCTCGTTGAGCGCCTTGCCCACCTCTTCGGTGCTGTAGCCGTCCAGCACGAAGGACATCACGCTGGCCTTGTCGCGTGCCGTGCCGATCAGGCGCACGCCCTTGATGCCCAACAGCTGCTGCGTGCCATACACCAGCAAGTCGTGCTCGTAGCGGGCAATGTTCTCAATGCCGATCTGGTTGACGTAGTCGATCGCCGCGCCCAGCCCCACCGCGTCGGCGATGTTGCCGGTGCCTGCTTCGAACTTGTTCGGGATGGGCTGGAACACGGTCTTCTCGAAGGTGACGTCGGCGATCATATTGCCGCCGCCTTGCCATGGCGGCATATCCTCCAGCACTTCGCGCTTGCCCCAAAGCACGCCGATGCCGGTCGGGCCGAACACCTTGTGGCCGGAGAAGACGAAGAAGTCCGCACCCAGGTCCTGCACGTCCACGCGCATGTGCGACACCGATTGCGCTCCGTCCACCAGCGCCTTCGCGCCCGCCCGGTGGGCCAGTTCGACGATCTCCTTGACCGGCGTGACGGTACCCAGTGCATTTGACACCTGCGTCACCGCGACCAGCTTGGTGCGGTCGTTGAGCAGCTTGCGGTATTCGTCGAGCAGCACTTGCCCGCTGTCGTCCACCGGGATCACGCGCAGCCTGGCGCCTTTGGCTGCGGCCAGCTGCTGCCACGGAACGATGTTGGCGTGGTGCTCCAGGTTGGAGACGATGATCTCGTCACCTTCGCCCACGTGCTGCGCGCCCCAGCTTTTGGCCACCAGGTTGATGGCTTCGGTGGTGCCGCGCACGAAGATCACTTCGTTTACTTCCGGGGCGTTCAGGAAGCGCTGCACGCGTTGGCGCGCGCCTTCGTAGGCGTCCGTCGCGCGCGCCGCCAGCGCATGCGCGGCGCGGTGAATGTTGGAGTTCTCGTGTTCGTAGAAGTAGTTGATGCGGTCGATCACGGACTGTGGCTTGTGCGTGGTGGCGGCGTTGTCGAACCACACCAGCTGGCGGCCGTTGACGCGCTCCTGCAGGATGGGGAAATCGCGCCGCACGGCGTGCACGTCGAACGGCGCGTGGCGGCCGCCGCCTGCCAGCGGCACGCCGTCATGCGGCGCCGGCTTGGCGGGCGTGACGTAGCCGCTGGGCAGGACCACCGAGTCGATGAAGTAGTACTGCGGCGCTTGCGAGGGCGCCGGCGGGGGCGGGAACGCTGCGGCAGGCGTGGCAACAGGCACCGTAGCAGGCGCCGCAGCCGGTGCCCAAAACGGTGCCGAAAACGGTGCCGCTGCGGGCGCGGTGACGGAAGCCGCTGCGGGCGCTGCATTGCCCAGCGTTTCCGCCACGCCGAGCGCGGCCCCGCCGATGCGCGGTTCGTAAGCCGGCAAGGTGCTGAACACCTTGTCCGGCACGCCGTTGCCGGCCGGCGCCGCCGGCGCCAGTGCCGGCGCGCGGTTGCCCAGCGAAAGCACCTGGGTGGGTGAGGCCGGGATCAGGTTGGCGCCCGGGATTTGCCCTTGCGGAATCGGCGTGCCCGGCACGGACGGGCCGAAGCCTGCCGGGCTGGCCAGCGGCGAACCGGCCGGCGCGATATTGCCGGGCGCCTGCACGCCGCGCGGAGAGAACGGCGGCGCGGCGAAAAACTCGGTCGCCAGGCGCGCCAGCACGGCCGGATCGAATGGCGCGCCGGGCGGTTCCGGCACGTCGGCGGGCCGGTTCGCCGGCAGCGAAGTGGGGGGCGTAAGGTAGCTCACGTGACGCCTTATTTATAGGTGTCGGGATAGTCGTGGTACTTGCCGATTTCGACGTCGTCGAGCACGGCCAGCGCATCCGTGGTCAGCACGGCGAGCGAGCAATACAGCGAGATCAGGTAGGACGAAATCGCGTGGTTGTTGATGCCCATGAAGCGTACCGACAGCCCCGGGCTCTGCTCGCCCGGCAGGCCTGGCTGGAACAGGCCCACCACGCCCTGGCGCTTGTCGCCCACGCGCAGCAGCAGGATCTTGCTCTTGCCGTCGGCCACGGGCACCTTGTCCGACGGGATCAACGGGATGCCGCGCCAGGTGATGAACTGCGAGCCGAACAGGCTCACGGTGGGCGGCGGCGTGCCGCGCCGGGTCGCTTCGCGGCCGAATGCGGCAATCGCCAACGGATGCGTGAGGAAGAACGCGGGCTCTTTCCACACCTTGGTCAGCAGCTCGTCCAGGTCGTCCGGCGTGGGCGCACCGGTCAGCGGGAAGATGCGCTGCTCGTCCGTCACCTGCGCCAGCAGGCCGTAGTCGGGGTTGTTAATCAGTTCGCTTTCCTGGTTCTCCTTGATGGTTTCGATGGTCAGGCGCAGCTGCTCCTTGATCTGGTCGTGCGGGCTGCTGTACAGGTCGGACACGCGGGTATGGACGTCCAGAATGGTGGAGACGGCGTTGAGGAAGTACTCGCGCGGGTTGTCCTCATAGTCGACATAGGTGCGCGGCAGCTGATTCTCTTCCTGGCGCGCGGTGCACGTGACCTTGATCGCTTCCGGGTTCTTCACCTTGTTCAGGCGGTAGATGCCGGCTTCCACGGGCACCCATTGCAGCAAGTGTGTCAGCCAGCGCGGGCTGATGGTTTCCAGCTGCGGCGCAGTCTTGGTTGCATTCGCCAATTGCCGTGCTGCGTTGTCGCCCAGTGCGGTCGTGCCGCCGATTGTTGCAGACATCCGTGACTCCATTTCAGATTAGTTGAGGAAATTAGTTACTTGCACAGTGTGCGGTGACTCGCCGGGCGGCTCAACATGCTATCGCCATCACTCTCCCTTCCGGCAGTGAATTCATCTCGTTGATGGCCTCGCCGTGCGTCACCAGCGCCGAGGGTGTCAGGGCAAGCGCCGCGGCCAGTTTCTCCACAGTCAGCAGCGAGGCGATGACGCAGCCTCGCTCGATTTCACCGATGTAGGAGCGGTTCAGGTTCGAGTTCTCGGCCAACCGTTCCTGCGACCAGCCGCGCTGTTGGCGCAGCCGCCGCACGCCGATGCCAAAGCTCTGTACCAGCGCGCTGGGTACGCTGGCGCCGCCGGGTGCCGGCGCCAGCACGTCGTCGGGCGCGGCGGCTTGCGGCCGGCCGGCATGGCGCTTGGTGTTCATGCCGAGGCGATGCCGTTGGCGAAGGCGCCGCTGCGCGATTCGGCTTGCGCAATACGTCCGCCGGGCGGCACGTCATGCGTGAGCCAGACATTGCCGCCGATGACTGCGCCTTTGCCCAGCGTGATGCGGCCCAGGATGGTGGCGCCAGCGTAGATGACGACGTCGTCTTCCACCACCGGATGGCGCGGCAGGCCTTTCTGCAGCTTGCCGTCCGCATCGGTGGGGAAGCGCTTGGCGCCCAGCGTCACCGCCTGGTAGACGCGCACGCGCTGGCCGATCACCGCAGTCTCGCCGATGACGACGCCGGTGCCGTGGTCGATAAAGAAACCTGCGCCGATGCTGGCGCCGGGATGGATGTCGATGCCGGTGGCGCCGTGCGCCAGTTCGGACACAATGCGCGCCAGCAGCGGCAGGCCCAGTGCGTAAAGCGCATGCCCGAGGCGGTAATGGATCATCGCCAGCACGCCGGGATAGCACAGCAGCACTTCGTCCACGCTGCGCGCCGCCGGATCGCCCTGGTAGGCGGCCAGCACATCGCTGTCGAGCAGCCGCCGGATGGCGGGCAGCTCCGCCGCGAAGCTGCGCACCGCCGCCAGCGCATCGGCATCGATGTCGCTGCTGGTGGCGCGGGTCAGCGCCGCGTTGTATTTGAGTTCGCGGCGCACCTGCTTCAGCAAGCCGTGCAACGCGGCGTCGAGCGCGTGCGCAACGTGGAAGTCCTCGCTTTCCTGGCGCAGCTCGGGCGGGCCCAGGCGCATCGGAAACAGCACACCCTTGAGCGAGCCGATGATGGCGGCCAGCGCATCGCGCGACGGGAATTCCCGTCCGCCGGGTTCGTTGGCGCCGCTTTGCGCCTGGCGCCAGCTGTGGCGCGCCGTATACAGCGATTGCACGATGCCGGAGATGTCGAAGGTGCTCATGCGGTCCCCTTAATCCTGTATCCAGGGCAGGCCATGGAAGCGCCAGCCGTCGGCTTTGCCGCGCTGCTGCAGGGAGTCGATTTCTCCCTCGAAGCCTTCCAGGACATTGAACACGGCGGTGAAGCCGGCCTTGCCGGCCGCTTCCGCAGCCAGCACGGAACGCTTGCCGCTGCGGCATAACAGCAGGACGACGGCGTCCTTGCCGCCGATCTTGCTCTCCAGTTCGCGCACAAAGCGCGGATTGCGCGTCAGCGCGGTGCCGGTTGCCCAAGGCACGTGCAGGCTGTCGGGCACGTGGCCGACAAATTTGCGCTCTTCGGCGGTGCGCACGTCCACCAGCAGCACGCGGCCGGTGGAAAACAGGCGCCAGGCCAAGGCCGGCGGCACGCCGCCGGCGTACGTCAAACCTGCGGACCCCGCTTGCTCTTTGATCGATGCCAGCTCGTCGGGCAAGGCTTCCGGGACTACGTCAACTAACATAAAGGACCTCGTGGATGATTTGTTCTGATGGCGATAGACAACAGCCAGCCGTTGACGTGAATGTACGGTTGCCTGAAACAAAACAAAACGAATAAAAACAAGGACGCAAAGGCGAAAAACAGATATGCGCCAGCGTATTGCCGTTCGGGCGCAGCGGGGCGGAAGGGCGGAGGCGGAAGGGGAACGGCGGAGCGGGGCGGAGAGAGTTACCAGCTGCGGGACGGTTCGGCGGCAAGGCTGCGCCAGGCGGCGCCGGCCAGTTCGTCTATCGCCGCGCGCGGGTCCAGCGTGACGCGGCCGCTCAGCCAGTGGCGCGCCAGTTCCTGCGCAGGCCCCAGCAGCAGCGGGGCGTACAGCTCGTGCGGCAGGCGGCGCAGTATGCCTTGGCGGAACCAGGGCTTGAGCAGATCGAGCAAGCTCTTGAAGTGGCCGGACGTGAGCGTCCGCACCGCCTGTTCGTGCGCCGGCGCCACAGCCTGGCGGCGCGAGAACAGGAAGCGCGCCAGCTCAGGGCTGGCCGTCACCCACTCCAGGTGGCTGGCGATCATGGCGTGGATGGCGCGCTCGGCATCCTCGGCTTGCCCGGTGCGCTCGATGAGCTGCGTCCAGTAGTCGTCCAGTCCCTGCATGAACAGGGCTGCGGCGATACCTTCCTTGGTGCCGAAATGGTGGTAGATGCTGCCCACCGACGCCTGGCTGCGCTGGCGGATGTCGTCGATGGTGGCGGCGTCGATGCCTTTTTCCGAGAACACGGCGAGCGCGGCCCACAGGATGGCCGACTTGCGGTCGGCGGGGGGGAGGGAGGCGGTCAAGTTCATGGCTAGAATAATGTTCTAGAATACAATTCTAGTCAAGCCGCGCGACGTGGTTTGACGTGATTGGCTCCGCCCCGGTCCGTTTTCGCTCCGCGCGCGAAGGCTTTCGTCGCAAGGCGGTTGCCAATTGCGTAATAGACCCGGACAATGCGCCATCGTCCCCACGTTGCGCCGCTATGTCCACCTCTGCCGCCATTGCCACCAAGCCGGGCTTCCCTTATCGCCGCCTGGCGACAGACTTCCTGTACGGCCAGGTGCTGAACCTCGTCTGCGGGCTGGCCACCACGTACATTCTCCGCCTGGGAGGCGGCTTTCTCGGCAACTGGCTCATTTCCATCTGCATCGGCAGCATGGCCCTGCTGATGATCGACGGTGCGCGGCTGGCGCTGTGGGGCCAGCACCAGCGTCCGCACTGGCTGCCGTTTGCCGTGATCGTGGCCATTTCCGTGCCGGTGGCGCAAGTGCTGGGCCTGCGGCTGGGCGGCTGGCTGCTGGGATACGACATGGGCGGCCTGAGCAGCATCGGCAGCAGCATGTCGTCCGGGATGATGATTTTCACCTTGCTGGCCGCAGGCGCGGCCACCATCTTTTTCACCAGCCGCGACCGCGTGCTGCGCGCCGAAGCGGCACTGGCGCAGGAGCGCGCGCGCACCGAGACCGTGGCGCGCCAGGCGGTGCAGGCGCAACTGCAGTCGCTGCAGGCGCAGATCGAGCCGCACATGCTGTTCAACACGCTGGCCAACCTGCAAGGGCTGATCGCCATCGACCCGCCGCGCGCGCAGGAGATGCTGGAGCAGCTGATCCAGTACCTGCGCGCCACGCTCACGTCCTCGCGCGCCGAGAGCACCACGCTGGCGCAGGAATTCGCGCTGATGGAAGCCTACCTCGGCCTGATGCGCATCCGCATGGGCGAACGCCTGAGCTACGCGTTCACGCTGCCGCCGGCGTTGCGCGGCGTGGCGCTGCCGCCCATGCTGCTCCAGCCGCTGGTGGAAAACGCCATCGCGCACGGTCTCGAACCCCGCATCGAAGGCGGCCACCTGGCCATCGCCGCGCAGCTGGAAAACGGCGTGCTGGCGCTCACCGTGCAGGATAACGGCCGTGGCCTGGACGCGGGGCCGGGCAAGGCCGGCACCAGCGTTGGCCTTGCCAATACGCGCGAGCGCCTGCATGCCATTTACGGTGGGCGCGCCGCGCTCACGCTGGAACCTGCGGCGCCGCGAGGCGCCATTGCCCGCATTACTCTTCCTGCCTGACTACCATGACCCTTCAAGTATTGATCGCCGAAGACGAACCTATCCTGGCCGCCACGCTGGCGCATGCGCTCAAGCGGCTATGGCCGGAGGCCGAACTGGTGGCCACCTGTGCGCACGGTGCGGACGCGCTGGAGAAGGCGCTGGCGCTGCAGCCGCACGTGCTGTTCCTCGACATAAAAATGCCCGGCATGAGCGGCCTGGAAGCGGCGGAGGAACTGGCAGAGCAGTGGAGCGGCAGGGCAGGCAAACCCTTCCCGCAAATCGTGTTCGTGACCGCCTACGACGAGTACGCGGTGCAGGCTTTCGAGCGCGAAGCGGCCGACTATGTGCTCAAGCCGATCAGCGATGCCCGGCTGGGCAAGACCATCGAGCGCCTGAAGGCGCGGCTATCGGCGCCGGCGCCGGGTGGGGGGCTGGAGGCGCTGCTGGGGCAGATGCGGGCGCTGCTGCCACCGGCAGGGCCATCTTCCGCTTCGGCAGGTCCCGCGCCCGAGCGCCTCAGCATGATCCGTGCCGCGGTGGGCAACCAGGTGCGCATGATCCCGGTGGGCGAGGTGGTGTACTTCGAGGCGCTGGACAAGTACGTCAACGTGGTAACGCAGGACAGCGAAGCGCTGATACGCATGAGTCTCAAGGAATTGCTGCCGCAACTGGACGATAAGCAGTTCTGGCAGGTCCATCGCGGCACCATCGTCAATTCCACCTGCGTGCAAAGCGCCTTGCGGGACGAGGCGGGCAAGCTGTCGCTCCAGTTGAAGCACCGGCCCGAGCGCGTGCGGGTCAGTCCGTTGTACGCCCACCTGTTCCGGCAGATGTGACAAAAAGCGCCATGAGCGCTGCTGGCACGGGGCAACCGGCCGCCGCGCGCAGCAGCCCGGTGATCTCGTCGGCCTGATTTGTCAAAAGGCATGCTGCACGGTCGCGATGGCAGCGCTGCGCACGGCGGCTCCGGGCACGCCGCCGTAGCGGCGCACGCTGGCGCTGAACAGCCAGGGGCCGGGTTTCCAGGATAGGGCCAAGCTGGCGGTCTTGCTGCCGTTCTCCGGCTGCCACAGGATGTCGGCGGACACGTCGAAGTCGCCGCTGTTCTGCGCTGCGCGTAGCAGGACGTTGCGTTGCTGTCGCGCCGACGCGGTGCGGTCCAGCCACGCTTCTCCCAGCATGGAAAACTTGGCTTCGTTGGTCCAGGTGAAGCCGGCCAGCACCTTGCCGCCGCCGTTGTCGCCCGCGCCGCGCTGCCAGTGCGGCGGCGCGGTGCGGCTGGTGCGCCATATGTCGTGCCGCTGCTGAAGCAGCACCGAGGCGTGCAGTTCCAGTTCCAGCGAGGCCACCTGCGAGAACGACAGGCCGCCTTCGATGCCGTTACGCGACGACACGCGCAGCACGGCGTATTCGTCGCGCGCGCCGTTCTGGCGGTACAGGCGCACGGCCAGCGAACCGTCGTCGCGGGGCTGGCCTTCGCGGCTGCGGCCAGGGTTCGACAACACCACCGTGAGGGCGCGGTCGGTATCGAACGCTTCCCAGGCCAGCATCGGAACCCCTTCAAGCGTAACGGGATTGAGGGCACGGCGGTCTTCCTGCTGCACCACGTCCAGCGGACGGAAAGCGTAGCCCACGTCCCAGCTCATCACCTTCTTGCCGGCAGTCAGGAAGCCGCCTGCGAGCGGGCGTTCCAGGGACATTTCATTGACCGCCATGCGCGCGCCGCCATCGCTGTCCTGGCGCGCGGTCAGCGCGCAGCGCAGCGCGGTTTGCCAGGAAGCGTTGTATTGCCAGCGTAGCTCGACATGGCCGAATGTGTGCGTGCTGCGGCCGTGAAGGGTGTCGAACGACTCCGCCTGGGCACGCAGGTTCAGCGCGGCGCTGTCTTCCGCGGCGGCCGGGGCTGGAAGCAGGACGGCGGACGCGAGCGCGCACGCCGCCAGGGCCGCCAGCGGGAATGCCACCGCTCCCGAGCGTGCGCCGTGGATGGGGGCGGGCCTTGCGCTGGCCGCTACGCCGGGTGCGCTGGTGTGCCCGGCGAGGAAGGGCAGTGCAAGGTTCATGGCGCCACGTCGTTGCGGCTCAGGTACATGGGATTGAACAGCTCATCGCCGAACTGGCGCGGCTTGTTGCCCTGCACGTGAACCTGGGTTTCACGGCTGGTCTGGATCTCGTCGATCAGCGTCATGCGCGTCACCGATGCGCGACCGTTGCGCGTCTCCACGCTGAAGCGCGCCTGCTTGATCTTGCGGTCAGAGGCCGCGAACAGGTCGGCGTGCACCGGCCGGTAGTCGCTCCTGGCCACATGCAGTACGATGCGCTGGTAGCTGAGCGACTTGCGCTGCGCCGCCAGGTCCAGCTCCAGGCACGGAACGCCGTCCATTTCCAGTTCGCGCACCACGCTGCCCGCGTAGTCGCCGGCCCAGGTCATGTTGGCGATGTCGCCGGTGGAGGCCTCGCCGAGCAGCTTCTGCATCGGAGTAATGCGCATCGGCCGCGCGCTGCCCGGCACCAGCAGCCAGAAATCGTCGCCGGACATCAGCACTTTCTGGCCCGCTTCGCCGGGAGAGCGCGACAGCACCAGCGATTTGCCGCCGGGCCGCACCAGCACCTGGTAGCGCTTTTCCTTGTCCGGCTGGCCGTTCCTGAAGGTCTGCACCAGCGTGTCCAGCTGCGCCGAGGCGTCCGGCAGGCGGAAGGCGTCCGCCTTCTTCAGGATGGCCTGCACGTCC